>JACMPN010000386.1 GCA_014377495.1 Candidatus Sericytochromatia bacterium | reverse complement strand
TCGTCGTCGCCCCAGATCGTGCGCATCATCGCCGGCCAGGGCCGTTCGATGATCAGGAAGCCGCCGCTGCCCTGGGTGACTGGCTTGCCGTCCTTATCGACGATGGCCATCTTGATGCCGGGTAGCGGCAGGGTCGCCGAGCCCGGCTTCGTCGCCACGGCGCCCGGCAACGGGGCGATCATGATCGCCCCCGTCTCCGTCTGCCACCAGGTGTCGACGATCGGGCAACGCTCGCCACCGATGCGCGAGTGGTACCACATCCAGGCTTCCGGATTGATCGGTTCGCCCACCGTGCCCAACAGGCGCAGGCTGCTCAGGTCATGCTTGCCCGGCCAGCCGTCGCCCAGCCGCATCAGGGCTCGGATGGCCGTCGGGGCCGTGTAGAAGATCGAGACTTTGTATTTGTCGATGAGCTGCCAGAAGCGATCCGCTTCCGGCCAGGTGGGAGCCCCCTCGTACATGACGGTCGTCGCCCCGTTGCTGAGCATGCCGTAGATGACGTAGGAATGGCCCGTGATCCAGCCGATGTCCGCCGTGCACCAGTATGTGTCCTCTTCTTTCAGGTCGAACACCCAACGGCTGGTCAGGGTCGTGCCCAGGAGGTAGCCGGCCGTCGTGTGCATGACACCCTTGGGCTTGCCGGTCGATCCGCTCGTGTACAGGATGAACAGGGGGTGCTCCGAGTCCAGCGGCACCGCTTCACAGCGGTCGGACGCCAGATCGACGAGGTCGTGCCACCAGGCATCACGGCCATGCAGCATCGGCACGGCTTCCCCCGTCCGTTTGACAACGAGGATCTTTTCCAGGCAGGCCGTGCCCTGGGCCGCTTCGTCGGCCACCGCCTTGAGCGGGATGACCTTGCCCCGGCGCCAGCCGCCGTCGGCCGTGATCAGGACCTTGGCGCCGGCGTCGTTGATCCGGTCTTTCAGGGCTTCGGCGCTGAATCCGCCGAAGGTGATCGTGTGTGTCGCTCCGATACGGGCACAGGCCAGCATGGCGATCGCCAGCTCCGGAATCAAGGGCATGTAAAGCGCCACCCGATCCCCTTTGACGATCCCGAACTGCTTGAGGACGTTGGCGGTCTTGCAGACCTCCCGCAGCAGCTGCTGGTAGGTGAAGACCCGGGTGTCACCCGGTTCGCCCTCCCAGATGATCGCTGCCTTGTTCTTGCGCCAGGAGGCCACATGCCGGTCCAGGCAGTTGGCGCTGGCGTTCAGCTCACCGCCGACGAACCACTTGGCAAATGGGGCGTTCGACCAGTCGAGGACCTGTTCCCACGGCGTTTGCCAGTCGAGGACGCCGGCCATCTCACCCCAGAACGCCTCCGGATCGGCTTCAGCCTTGGCCACCAGGGCATCACGATCGGCCAGGCTGCCGATGGCCGCCTGGCCGGCAAATGCGGCGGATGGGGGAAACAGACGGTCTTCGTGGAGCAAACTGGTGATGTCCGACATGCGCTGTCCTATCGTGGTCGCCATGATGCGTCGAGGCCGGCGGGCGCCGACCGGCAGGCGTTATAACACGGCCCCGGGAGCCGGGCCCCAACGCGCCGCATCATCCTGTGGCCCGCCCCAGCCACGGACCGGATGGAACGGCTGCGGACAAGCGCCACACGGGGGCGTCGGCGCCACCGTCTAGAGGATCGTGCCCTTTTTCGCCTTGCCGGTTTCGCTGGCGTCGCCTTTGGCGGCCAACAGTTCCTGCGGCCGCTCGGGCGGGATGCGGTAGGCCTTGATCATGTCGCTGACGATGTCCTTGACGAGGGGGACCGCCGTCTCGGAGGCGAAGTGCAGGGTCTTGGGGGCGTCGATGACGACGAAGATCTGGTAGCGCGGCTTGCGGGCCGGCATCAGGCCGACGAAGCTGGCGATGACATCGCCGTTGTACCGGCCGTTGACGACTTTGTCGGCTGTGCCCGTCTTGCCGGCCATCGTGTAACCGGGCACCTTGACGCCACGGCCCGTGCCCTCTTTGCCCTCGACGACCTGGACCATCATGTCGAGGATGGCCTTGGCGTTTTCCGGCTTGACGGCCTGCCGCTCTTTCGGCGGAAATACCTTGATCGTCTCGCCCATCGGGTTGTCCACGCGCTGGATGAACCGGGGCTGGATGATGACGCCGTTGCGGCCGAAGGCCGTCAGACCCGTCAAGAGTTGCAGCGGCGTCACGGCCACGCCTTGGCCGAAGCTGATCGTCGACTGCCGGGCCGGGGACCAGGGAAGTTTCTCCAGCATGCCGGGGGCTTCGCCGGACAGGCGGCTGCCCGTGACGTGCCCGAAGCCGAAGCGGTTCAGCAGCTTGCGGTGCACTTCCGGCGTCATCCGCCGGCCGATCAGGCTGCAGCCGACGTTGCTGGAGACTTCCAGGATGTCGATGGGCCGCAGATGGCGGACTTCCCCGGGGTTGGTGCCATGGTCGTGCACCTTCCATTTTTCGACGCTGATCTGGCCGGGGCAGGCCACCGTCTCATTGGTCGAGAGGACGCCCGAGTCCAGGGCGGCAGCCATCGTGAACATCTTCATCGTGCTGCCGGGCTCGTACATGTCCGTGATCATCCAGTTTTTGATCGTCTCCCAGCTGCCGGCAAAGTGGTTCGGATCAAAACTCGGCGCCATCGCCATGGCCAGCACGTCGCCGTTTTCCAAGTCCATGACGACTGCCCCGCCCCGTTCGGCGTGCAGCGTATCGATGCTGGTCTTCAGACGCCGCTCGACGATGTGCTGCAGGGTCGTGTCCAGGGTGGTGACGACGTGGTTGCCTTCGACCTTTTCGACGGCGAGGGGCAGGCCGTCGCCCTGTCGCAGCACCTCCTGGCCCAAGGCGTCCGTAAACACGGTCAGCGTTTCGCTGTCCGCCCGCAGCATTTTGTCGAAGGAGATCTCCATGCCGGCCAGGCCCTGGTTGTCGATGCCGACGAACCCGAGCAGATTGGCGGCCAGCGAGCCATTGGGATAGACCCGGCGGCTCTCCCGGATCAGGCCGATGCCGGTGAGCTTCAGGCTACGGATGCGCTGGGCCTGCCCCTCGTCGAGCCGGCGGCTGAGGAACCGGAAGGGCTGCCCCTGCAGGTCCTTGTGCACTTCGTCCAGGGTTTTGCCGAGGATCGGGGCCAGGCCGGCAGCGATCTCGGCGGCGGTCAGCTTGAATTCGCGAGGTTGGGCGTACAGGGAAAAGGAGGGCAGGTTCATTGCCAGCGGCTGGCCGTTGCGGTCGAGGATCAGGCCCCGTTTGGCGGCCAGGGGGATGGTGTGCAGTTGTTGCGCCTGGGCTTTGCCCTTCAGATCGGCGCCTTTCCAGACCTGAAGGTAGATCAGGCGGCCGCTCAGCGCCAGCACCGTGACCAGCATGACGCTGTGCACGACGGAGATGCGGCGATTGACGGCGACCGTGGACATCTAGAAGCCGGGCCAGACCGGCGTCGGGGTCGGCTCACGCCCGGGGATGATCCTCGTCCGGGCCAGATCGGAGACTTCCTTGGGCAACGCCATGAACACGCTCTCGTCCCGGGGCACCATTTTCAGTTTGGAAGTCGCCTGGTTTTCCACCCGATCAAGGTTGGTCGTCTGGGCGAGTTGCACCTGCAGGTAATGGTTGCCTTCCTTCAGTTGGCGGATCTCATGCTGCTGGTGGTTGGCGTCACCCTCGATGCGCAGGGTGTGGATGTACAGGCCCATGGTGCCGATGCCGAGGGCCATGAAGGCTGAGAACAAGGCCCGGGTGATCCGTGAGGCGGGGATGCTGGGCTGGGGCGGCGCGACAGGCAGTGCCGGAAACAGCAACGGTGCCGGCATCGGCCGCACGGCCGCGGTCGGGGCGCTGCGCCGGCGGGTGCCGGGCAGCGGTGGCATTTCGGCATGCCATTGGGGTTTGTCGAGCAGGGCAGTGGCCATGGATTCCTCGTCTAGAGCTTGATGGCGGGCCGCCCCGTCGCGGCGCGCGGCCGCGGGCGGGGGCGG
>JACMPN010000385.1 GCA_014377495.1 Candidatus Sericytochromatia bacterium | reverse complement strand
TGGCGGTCGCGGGCCACCGGCGTCTCGTTTTTGGTCTGGCGGCCGCGGCCGGCGCGGACGGCTGCAGCAACGACCGCCAGACTGAGACGGGACAGGAAACGGGCGTGCAGGGTCATGGCTGCCTCTCCATCGGCGGGATGCGGGTCCATGGTAACAAAGTCGCAGCCTGCCCCGTGTATGGCCGCCGGGCAAAGCCCCGGCCGGATCACCCGCTGGCGTCCGGCGACGGGGCGCCTGCACCGCTATTGCAGGTAGGGGGCCAGCAGGGCGAGCAATTTGCGGGGGCTGAACGGCTTGGTGATGTAGCCGGTGGCGCCGGCCAGTTGGCCGCGCGCAAGGTCGTCACTGGAGGCCCGGGCGCTGAGCAAGAAGACGGGCAGATCCCCGGTCGGCGCATAGGCCCTGATCTGCTCCAGGAGCTCGAGCCCCGACATGCCGGGCATGACGAGATCGAGCAACACCACGTCAGGGCGCCGGTGCTGGATTTCTGCCCATCCCTCGGTGGCGTCCGCCGCTTCGCGCAAAGTGACGCGGGGTCCGGCCAGACTCTCGCGTACCAATTCACGGATGGGTGCTTCGTTGTCGATGACGAGGATAGCCGTCACGACAGGCATGTTTGGGGAGGTCACGGGGATCAGGATGGTCACGATTGACTTGACTCGTCAAGTTCCAGGCCGATGGCCTGGGCTGACCGTTCAATAATCTGCGTGATTGATTGCAGGAATATGTGTTGCTTGATGTGAACAGCCAGCAAATGATGCGCTGCAAAATGATAGGATTTAAGTCGGAAGCAGAGCGATTACTGACACATGTCGAGACAATGCATAGGTGGCCCAATCATGAAACTCTTGCGGGAATTTCTCACCCGGCGCCGCAACGAACTCAATTTGTCCCAGCAGGAACTGGCGCGGATCTCCGGCGTCCCGGCCGGAACCATCGCCAGCATCGAAGCCGGACGCGTCACCCGGTCTCCCCGTCCGGACACCCTGCGGCGTCTGGCGGACGGCCTGCAGGTCGGGCCCGAGGCCCTGCTGCGCATGTCGGGCTACCTGCCTTCGGATCGCGACTCGGCCCATCTCCTGGATCTGTCGCCGCTCGGCCCGCAGGCGCGTGAGCGGATGGTCACCCTCTATAACGAGCTGGTGGGTGTGTTGCAACGCTGACAGAGTTTTTTTCACCGCGCCCCTTAAGTCTTCACCGGGGCATGTCGAAGGGATTGATACAAACGTGAACTCCCTTTAGCGGTGCCCAAGGAGGGGCCAATCAGGAGCGGGGTCCAAGACCGGTTCGCCGGGACGGGGCGCCGGATTCGTCAAGGTTCCCAAGGAGGGGTAGATCCGCAAAGTTTCGGGCGGTGGGTGGGAGCGTGCTCCCTGGGCAGCGCCTTTGGAAATCTGGTGAGGCTTGACAGCTTCTGACAATCGACTGATGGTTCTCTGTCAGTCGATTGGCGGAAAAGTCTTTCCCGATCGGGGTTTTACGACAGGGACCGGCGACCATTGCCTGATGGTCGCCGGTTCCGTCGTTTGGGGTGGTGGTGTGAGGTGGTGCACTGCGGCCGTCATGTCCCTACTGTGACGCACCCTTTAGAACTTCGTAGACGGTCTCGTCTCCGAGTTGGTCGAACGGGCGGGTCGGAAAGAGATGCTTCACGGCGCGGCAGGTGGACTCGCCGATGAAGACGTCCGGCACGTAGCTGCTCTGGATGACCATCGCCCGATGGACCGTGGTGCCGAAGGCCGTGAACTCGCTGCGGGCCGGGTGACCGAAATAGCCGGCCAGGACGTCGCCCGTATCGATGCCGACCGACAGGCGGTGACCGTCGAGCTGCCAGCGGTCCAGGAATGCCGCATAGGGGACCTGCATGGCCAAGGCGGCCCGGACGGCTTCCTCCTCGTGGTGGGGCAGGGCTTCGGGCACGTTGAACAAGGCCACGACGGTGTCGTTCATGTACTTGTCGATGTAGCCCCCATGGGCCAGGATGACGTCCCCCACGGTCCGGTAAAAGTCGTTGAGGAAGGTGCCCAGCTCATCGAGGGGCAGGGCTTTGGCGATCGAGAGGAAATCCTCGATGTCCACGACCATGACCGTCGCCCGGTAGATCTTGCCGCCGAGGGCGGGCTGCGGGATGGCGGTCATCATCACGTCGCTCCTCATGTGCGATACACAACGGGCGGCCTGCCTATCGAAAATAAGACGTGCCGGCGCGTCGCCCCGCTGACGTCCATCGTACCAGAGCCGCAAGGTCGCATGCCGTCTGGGCGTGTCCCCGCCTGTGCTGAGGCCGTGAGGCCTGGGACGCGGCCGTCCCATGCAAATTCGCGCAATTCGCAATGGGGGGTTGGGGAGTCCGTCCGTTACACTGAGGCTAATCACACCTGACAGGGAGAAGTCACCATGCTGTTGCGCCGTGCGCTGGCGGTGGCTGCGATCTTGGCCGTATTGCCGATGACGGCGTTCGCCAATCAGCAGCCATTGACCATGAAAGATCTGGGGTTGATGCTGCTGGACCGCCAATCGGGCGGCGCTGCCTTTGATGCCCCACTCCGACTGGTTGCGAGATTGCCGAAAGCCGCACCCAGCGTCAACCGTTTCCGGGCTGACGCCGGCACCTTCTTCACGGAGTATGACGTCCTCAAAGACGCCCCGATCAGCTACGAGCACGTGGGGGACCGGGACTTCAACACGCTCTTTTACGATGCGGCCCGCACGTCCGGCTCCGTCAAGGTCAGCCGCAAGCTGGTCGAGAAAGTGGCCTTCAACCTGGTCGGTCTTGCCAAGGCCTCGGCTGCCAGCGGCGAACTGTCCAGTGCAGAAGAGTCTCTGGCCAGTGACCCTGATGCTGCAGCCAAAGCGGCCATCGCCGTATTGCAGAAACAGAAGGCGACCTTGGGCGACCAGCAGCGGGACTCGCTGTTGCGGATGATCGTGGCCCTGGGTGGTACGGCGATCGCCCTGCAGGAAGTGACCAAGTCGGCGCCCGGTATGTTGAAGAGCGGTGAGCGCCTTGGGGCCTCCGCCAATCCGACTGCCCTGCAGCAGCGTTTCGGGATGGATTTCGGCGCCATCGCCTCGATCCCGGCGATCGTGTCCGGCACGGGCCAGAGCATCAGCGCGTTGCAGCAGGTGACCCAGGACGCCCCGGCCCTGGCCAAAAACGTCGCCGTCATCTCGGCCGGATTGTTGAGCCTCTTTGAGTAAGCGGCGTCAGGGTCTCGGCGCCATCGCCCTCACGGCCCTCGTAGTCCTGGCCTCGCTCGGTGTGGACCTGCCGGTGATAGCGGCCGATCGCCCGGTCTGTGCCGTGACCTTTGTCGACAGCAGCCAACTGCCGAAGGATGCCGGTCGTTCCAAACTCAACGACGTCGTCACCGCCGGGCTCTCGAGCAACGGCAAACTCGCCGTGCTCGACAAGGAAGCGGTGGCGATGCTGATGATCAAGGAAGCGGCCTTCGCCGAATCGGGACTCAACCCCCATCCCGAAGCGGTGATCCGGTTCGCCAAGCTGGCCAAGACCCGCTATGTCGTCATCGGGCGGATCACCAGCGTTTCGGACCGTGAAGACGATAAGTTCGCCTTCACGCTGCTCACCTTCGAGGTCCGGGCCGACGTCCAGGCGATTGACGGTGAAACGGGGACGGTCATCGCCACGGCTGACGGACTCGGTTCGGCCGAGGCCAAGCGTTTCGTGACGGCCGACGGGACGATGATCGCCGGGGCGAGGACCTTCGGCACCCATTACGCCCGGGCGGCCGAGCAGGCCCTCAAAAACGCCGCCTTGGCTCTAGCCACCAAACTAACCCCCTAGGGAGAGGTGGGTTGTGGTGGTCCATGGCACGCCGCCTTTGAGCCGAACCCCTCCTAAGGT
>JACMPN010000384.1 GCA_014377495.1 Candidatus Sericytochromatia bacterium | reverse complement strand
GGCGTCGTCGCCCTGATGTATTCCGGCTGGCTGGGCGGGTCGCTGGTCTACAAATACCGGGTCGGCGTCGACGAGCCGGTTGTCGCCGCCAAGCCCGAAGCCCCCGAAGCCCCGGACGTCGAGGAGCGGCGGGCGGCGTGATTCCGGTCGGCACTCGCCGTCCAGGGCCGGCACGGGGCACGATAAACTGACCCATGCCGCCTTTGCCGACTTTGCCGCCCGACGTGCCCGGTGACCGCCCCCTGCGCATCCTCGTTATCGAAGCGGATCCCGTCAGCCTGGCCTTTGCTGTGACCTTTCTGGAAAACCGGGGTCATGAGGTGATCGGGCTGGAGACGCCTGCCGAGGCCCTGGCCATTGCCGACGATGGGTTCGACCTCGTTCTCGTCGATTGTGACCCGCTGGGACCCGTCGGTGCAGCGACCGTCCAGCAGATCCGGGCCGCCAATCGCTGCGGCTACAGCCAGCACCTACATGGTCGTTTTCGCTGATGTGGGCAGCACCATCCGGTGCCGGGTCACGGGCACCAACGATGGTGGCTCGGCCTCAGCCACGAGCGCTCAATCTGTGGTTGTGGTGGTGGCCTCGGGAGTCATCATGACGGTCGCAGGCAATGGCATTGGGGGATTTCTCGGCAATGGCACTGCGGCCACTGCAGCAAAACTGAATGGGCCGACTGGCGCGACGGTTGATGCGGCCGGCAACCTCTACATTGCCGACAAAGACAACCACCGGATCCGCAAGATCACCCCGTAGAAGTTGCGGCATGCTGACGGTCTGAGGGCTTGGTTCGTGTGTGACGACCGGGTCCCTCTTACCGGTGCCATATGACAACGGCGACGACTCCTTACCAGTGCCATATGACAACGGCGACGACTCCTTACCAGTGCCATATGACAACGGCGGCGACTCCTTACCAGATCGTCGCCAGCCCAGGCAGCTGCAACAGGCGTCCGTCGCTGGTGACCAGCGCGGCATGATGGACGAGGGCGGTGGCGGCAATGAGCCGGTCGGCCGGATCGGCATGCTGGAACCTCGGGTCCATGGCCGAGGTGGACGCAATCTCTGGCGTGACTGGTAGCACCCGCACCGCCCGGGCCGCCAACACATCGCGGATAAAGGCCGTCCCATCCATCCCGACCGCCAGCCTGCCTTTGGCGATCAGCATGGCAATTTCCCAGAGGGAAATGTCGGCGCATGCCAGAGTACGGGCCTGTTCGCCCGTGTCGAGTGCCGTCAGCGCCGCCGGCGACAGGCGGTCGGGAGTCAGGGCGTCAAAGATCAGGATGCAGGTATCAAGGACGATCACGGGTGGCTTCCCAGTCTTCACCGATCGGGGACTCCACGTCTCCGACCGTGGCCCTGGCCCTCAGTTTGGCCAGACGGGCCTTTGCGGCCACGTGCGGGTCCTGGTCCGGTACCAGCCTGGCGATCACACGTCCATGTGAGGTGATTGCCAACTCTTCGCCATCCTGGACCCGGCGCAGGTATGCGGGCAGGTGTTGCCGGAGGTCGCTGACAGTGATTTCCGTCATGGGCGTTGCCTCCTCTTCGGAAATTGTACAAAAATATTGTACGCTCTGGGCATGGGCTGGGCAAGCAGGATTCCCATGCTGTGCGTACGCCGGTCTTGGCGTTCAACTGCAGGGTCCTTCAGGTGCGCAGGGGACGGCGGATCCCGTCAAGACGGGGTACAGATCAGGGGGACGCTTTGTCAGCGGTGACAAACGGTGGGACATTCCTGGTCCGCCGGCAATGTGATTGCCGATTTCCCACAGCCACGACTGCGCTTCGATGTACTCTGTGGTCACGAACCGATTATAAATTGGCTCTGAACTAATAATTGCCTTGATGTTGAGTGAGCAAGCGATTACACTCTTGGAGCAAAGCATGGCTGTGAGGTCCGAATATGGCGATTTTCCGCAAGGGCGCCGCCAGCCTTACAACATTGTTAATCTTTGCCTTCGGCTGCGGCCCAGTTGTACCGATTTCGGACCAGGGAACTGCATCTGTCGTGCATGACGGCAAAGATCCGCTGGCCGCAGCGATGGATTCGGCCAATCTGCAGCGCTTTGAGGCCACGATTGACCCACGCACGAAAACAGTCGACGTGCAACGGGTGGGTTTTCAAACCAAAACGACGAACATCTATGTAGCCAGTCTGAATGCCAAATGGAATGCCCCGGTGTCCTCGTTTGATCTCGTCGTCTGGAACTACAATCCCAGCCCGTTGCCCAATGTGACCGGTGTGGTCCTGAGCACGACCCCTACTGCTCCGACGGTGTCGCTCATCGGCACGAGTGGCACCACGTCGGATGGCTATCCTTACTATGATTATGGG
>JACMPN010000383.1 GCA_014377495.1 Candidatus Sericytochromatia bacterium | reverse complement strand
GCGCCATGCTCAACGACCGCTCCGCCCAGGACGGGGCCCTCGCCTTGCAGCGGCGCCTGCGGCACTATGCCACCCCAAAACTGCTCGTGATCGACGAAGTGGGGTATCTGAGCTATGACAACCGGCACGCCGACCTGCTGTTCGAGGTCGTGAACCGCCGCTACGGCCAACGGTCGATCGTCCTGACGACCAACAAGCCCTTCGCCGAGTGGAACGACATGTTCCCCAACGCCGCTTGTGTCGTCACCCTGATCGACCGGCTCGTCCACAAAGCCGAAATCGTCCAGCTCGCCGCAGACGGGTCGTATCGATTCAAGGAAGCCACCGAGCGGCAGTCCCGCCGATCAAGCCGCAAGAAGCCGGAAGTCTGACGTCACCTCATTGTTGGCTGCGCCTGCCCCCCGGGGTGGGCGCTTTTCATCATCGTTTTCAGGCGCTTTCCCGTCAGCGGCAACCGCGGAAACCATCGTCAAAAACAGGCGGTTTTCCTTCAGCGGCAACACCTGGGCACCATAGCCTTCGTGGTAGTCATGGTCCGGGTCTCCTCATGGTGTCTTAGCAACTTCATGAGAGTCCGGATCGTGGCATTTGGCAGGCTTTTCAGGCTCCTCTACCCCTCGCTAATGCAACACGCATGTTGGCCACCTACATCATGAAAATCCTGAGGTCCTGGCAATGGTAGATGGTCGGGTTCCGTAGAGCCTGGTGAGCCTTTGCCGAATCTTATCCGCTCGCACACCTTTGAAATCACCTGATAGGTGGGCTTGGAGTTCTTCGTTGTCGACGTCAAACACAGTTCGAAACGATTCCTTCAGGTAGTCGGCCAAGTCGCCGGACACTTGTCCCAAGGCCACCTCTACCGCCGTGTGGCCGTCGAGGATGGCAACGATATCTTGCGTGTCTCGGCTCCCGATGAAATCGTTGTTGCCGCGGCTGGCACGGGCTTCGAATTTACAGGCGCAGAAGTACGGGATAGAGAGGATTTGAATGGTGCGGCCGGAACCCAGCGTTACAGTCTCGGGCACAGTTATCCCTTCGGCGTACCACCGGTTGGTAAAGCCGAGCGAAGCCTCGTCAGTGGGCATAATGTCGACGACGTAGCCTTGATACAGGTAGCGACATATAGGCGCCCCTTGGCTTGTGTCATGTCGGAAGCCAAGTCTGGTGAGTTCAGCGTCCAACTCATGGTACTCGGCCAAGGTATGCATTTCCACGACACAGTCGATGTCGTCGGTACCCCGCACAGGTGGGGCTGCGTCGTCAGTGATGTAGAAGCCGACGACGGCCCCGCCGACAAACACGACCTTCGGCAGGAGGTGTCCTAAGCCGGTAGCGACAACCTCCAGATCACTTTCGTGAGGGTTCTTGGCCATGGACTTCTCGATTCATGGTGTCTCGGAGGGCGTTGATGGCTAGGGTGCGTTCTCGGGCCTGACCAATCCGGATGGCGTCAATCAGGGCCAGCATCATGTGTAGTTGAGGATTGCGCATGGCAGCCGCGGGCACTGACGGGTAGAGGGGCTCGATAGCCTGACCTCGCTGGTACCCGTCGGGAGACGGCCAGACCATCGTGTCCATTTCAGTTGTCCGAATCGTATCGGACAGCGGGGGGGCCGAATAAGCTGTCGGTACGCCACGGACGATTGGGCCGGGCTTGGCCGGGAACACATAGCGCAACCCGTGTTCAATGAACTCCAGCAGTGCCTTCCGAAAGACCGTTCGCTTGTCATCATCGATCAAGCCAGCCAATCTGGAGCGCTCCAACGAGGTGGTTACCTCCGATTGGCTCAGCCCTAACTCCATAGCCAAATCTGCGTGGCGCCATTTCATTGGGGCCTGTAGCACGCCAAGCAGGACCAAAATGTCCTGGGGCTTCATCGACTGGATGTGTTTCATGCGATCATCATAGCATCGCTAATCGCAATCCGCGATTAGCGATGCTATGATGATCGAAATCTGTGAGCCAATTCCAGCCTGGGCGATCAACGAAATCCAGGGGAGTGTTGTAGTATCAATACTAGCTCAGGGAGATTTGCTGGTTAGTGGCTTCCCCGCAACCGCCAATCCCGGACTTACCGAAGGACTTAAGTGGTCCTAAACCATCCAAATCAGCGCTGTCTGTATAATCTGTGTAAAACGGATTTTGGCGCTATGAGCCGATTTGGGGGCTATTACAGGATCAGCAAAGCAAGCCTTAACCAACTGTTAATCAGCATGTCGCTGGTGCGAGTCCAGCTGTCGGAGCCATCAACTTTCGAGGCCCTCACGTCATTGTGGGGGCCTCGTTCGTTTTGAATAAATATCATGTCGGCCGGCAAAAGGAGCAACCGGACAGCAACCCAGTGAATGTCCACCCCAATCACCTCAGCCGACTTCCGGTGAGTGACGATTCAAGGCCGGGTCGTTGGGCCTGTCACAAGAGGCCTTGTGCTCAGGGGCGCTTCCTCATACGGTGGTTTGTATTACGGTAAAGGGCGGTCGACGAGTTGCCGGTCCGTGGGCCCGCAGCGAAACTTGGCATTGAATGGCCGGAATTGATCCGTCCCACGGTGGATGTAGGGGATACTCCCGTCAGGCCAACCACAGCGCAGTTCCAGGAGGCTGAGAATGAAACGAAAGTCGTCGAACCGTGGGGAATCCCAGCGCGGCACGCAAGTGACCGGCAAAAAGCTCAATCAGATATTCACGCTGGGGGCACAAGAGGGGTTGTATCACAAGGATGGAAAGTGGTACCCGCCCTTTACCGGTTTCCCCGGAGTGCTTTGCGATTCAAGGGGATTCGTTAAATACGATAACGAAAAACAGTTTATTACAGATAAAAATATAAATATTGGGAAAAAAGTCACTATTCCTGGCTATTTGGCCTCCCATCCCCGCTACACCCGGAAATGGCAAGTTGACTCAGAAGGAAACCTCGTCCCGCAGGAATGATAATCGCTCTACCGAAATACCTGCCGAGCCGGAATATGAACCGAATGGATTGCTCAATTGGGACAGCGTTGTGGGCAGTTGGATTGCGAGCGCCTTGGGAATTGCCATGCTCGCAAAATCATGACGGGTTTTCTCCCGGCAATCCGGCGCCCAGGCCGATCTGTCGGGTCGAACGGCGCAACTTATCAACGAACATTGCAGCAGATCCGCCAAATCGAGACAAGGAAGTTTGCCAGACGATTCGCCTTGCCGAGCAGGCACGGCACCGATCTAACGGAGCGGACCTAGTGTCCGAGACGCCGCCCCCTGCTATAATGCAACCTGACATCATCTGGTAAGGGGTAAGTTTCACATGGCGGAAGTCCGGCTCGGCGAGAATGAATCGATCGACAGTGCGCTCAAACGGTTTAAGAAGAAAATCCAGAAAGCTGGCGTCCTGACTGAGATCAAGCGGCGGGAACGGTACGAGAAACCCAGCGACAAACGCCGTAAAGCGGAAGCCTCGCGGGCTCGTCGCAAATAGCATCAGACCTGGGGGCCTTGCCACTTGTCGCAATGCCCCCTCCTGTCTGTAACCGCTCAATCTCTTCGTCCTGCTCTCTCGGCAGGACCACAGTGGCACCAGTATGGGATGTCCATTCCCGCTTCGGCCTTGGGATGTACCCCCCAACGTTTCTGGTTCCGTCGTTGGCGACGATGACAGCCGGTATGGCCTGGTCCCCGAACGCCTATTTTTTGGCGTGGGCGGTGCCGACGACGAGATACGGTGTCCCCCAGTGGATCGATCGCGTGGGCGAACGACACCTTTTAGTTGCCAATTCCTGAGAAGCCGACGGTGAAAGCCTCCGCGTCAGCAGCCCATCCCAAATCTCTGGCAGTCAGAGTTGCGGGAGGATGGAGCGGACAAGCGAACCGGGGTCAGTCCTGCAGTGGCCTTGCGCGTCACCTGTGACCGCTTCAAACCACCATTAAAGACCGCTGGAGAATCGCCAGAGCACAGCGCCCGTCCGGGAAACTTCATAGAGTTGCCGTCCGCCGCCATGGGCGATCCAGACTGACCCGCCGTGGACCATCGCATAGGTCGGACCGCTGAGACGGTTCGGACCTTCGCCGCTGTAGCTCCAAGCCACCGTGCCGCCGGCATCGACATCGAGGATCCGATGGTTGCGGCCATCGACGATGAGTGTATGGCCCGATGTCCGGCGTGAAGCATGCTCGGGATGGCTGAGGAAGCCTGCGGACTTGCTGCTGGAGCCGAGATGACCGTAGGTCCAGACCACCGTGCCGGCAGGATTGACCTCGATCACCACGTGGCTGGCCCGATCCGTGATCAGGGTATTGCCGTTGTCGAGACGCTCGCAGGAGGTCGGCACCTGTAAGACGTTGTCGTCCTGCCATTGCCACACGACACGGTGATCAGCCGCCACCTCCACAATCCGACGATTGCCCGTGTCGGCAATCAGCACATTGCCGTTCGCCAGGCGTGAGGCGGCCCGAGGGGCATTCAGCCCCAGAGCAGGCGCAGTCTGCCAGATAATGTCGGCGCTCTCAATGTCGACGACAACGATCCGGTTATTGCCCGTATCGGCCACCAGCACCTGTCGATTGGGCAACAGGACCGCAGCGTTCGGTTCCCTCAGGGCGGTCATGCCCCAATTCCACAGGACTTTCTGGTTCCGAGCCAGGAGGACCAGACGGTTGGAGGCAGTTTGCACGGCCAGGAGGGGCACAGGCGTCAAGCCCAGGTCGGTGGTCTCCGGTTTTGCCCGGGTCCGAAAGGCCGGCGGCGCGTTGCCCTTGAAGTTGGGCGCCTTGACCGGGGGGAGCCCATTTTCCACCAAGACCTCGTCCCGCTTCTTCATGAGCAGGATGCAGTTCTGTGCGACCAGGCGCTTGAGCACCTCCAGGTCGATCCGCCAGTGTCTCGGCGTCGATGACGACCCAGCCCGCCGCTTGGCCATGGACTTGAGCTGGCTGACGTATGCGGGATTATCACCGGCGGCATAGGCTTGCCGGGCGATTCGCGTCTCTTCCCGGCGCCGGGCCTTCTCGGCCTCCACCGCCTGGCGTTCCGGATCGTCTTTGGTCAGGGCCTGGACATGCCAGACCGCTGCGGTGGCTTCGCCGGCAGGTTCCGGCAGCTGCAGGCGCGGGTTGGTGTCAAGATTGACCAAGTCTGCCGCCCAGGCAATTTTGCCGGCAGGATCGATCTCCACCAGGCGCTGATGGTCCCAGTAGGCCAGGTGCCCCTTGGGCAGGCGCATCATGCGCAGCGGCCTGGCGATATCCATGCCCGGATCCCCGACGATCGTGTCGTAAATCTGGATCACGGCCCCGTTCGGGCCCGCCACCACCAGCCGGTGGTTGCCGGAATCAAGGATCACCGTCTGACCGTTTTCGAGTCGCTGGGCCCGTTGGGGCGTATTCAGGCCGGTGCCGCCCGTGCCAGCCCCGCCATCAACCACGCCGGCCTGATTGCCAAACTGCCAGACGATCTGCCCGTCCGCGACCTCGATGACCCGGTGGTTGCCCGTATCCGTGATCAGCAGGTGGCCGTCGCTGAGGAGCTGCACGTCACCGGGGCCGCACAACTGTCCAGGACCGATCCCGGCCACGTCGTCGCCGTATCCCGGCATGGGCTGGCCGTTAGCGTCCGCCCGCCAGATGCGGTGGCGCTGACGGTCGACGATGTACGTCTCGCCCCACTCATTGCGGGCCACACGCACCGGTTCACCGAGACGCCCGGCGCTGGCCGGCCATTCCCAATAGGGCCGCCCCGTCGGCGTCACTTCGAAGACACGCCGACCGCCCCGGTCGACGATCAGGGTGTGCTCGTTGGCCAGGCGCAAGGCGTCCACGGGCCATTGCAGCAGGCTTTGCAGCGCCGGATCCATCCGCTCGGGCTCCAGCGACCAGATGATGGCGCCGGTCCGATCGAGCTCGACCACCCGCTGGCGGGCCGGATCCGGGATCAGCAGATGATCCGGCGGTAGAAAGAGGCGGGGATCGGCGGTGCCGGACTTGAGACTCTCCCTGGGTTTGACGCTCATCACGATCGACTCCAGCGCCGCATCGCTGATGATCGGATGGCTGCAGGCGGGACAGACGTAGCTGCCGAACACAGGGGCGCTACAGGCGGGGCACAGCTCCGGAACGTCCTCGATCCCCTGGATCATCTCCATCTCGGCCAGGACTTCGCACAAGGCGGCATCCACCTCAGCCAGCACTGCCAGCCATTCCGCCACCTGCGCAAGGCCGATAAAGACCCGCAGCGCCTGGCCCGAGACCAGCTCCGGCAAATCGATTTGGACCCCGGTTGCCGTCTCCAACTGTTGCCGGACGAACGTGGCGGTTTCGCCCACCCTGACCCAGGCGGCATCATCGAGCCGGATGTCGATGCCGGTCTGCGCCTGAAACGTCCGTTGCAGATGGTCGGCGACGACCTGCTCGAGCTCGACCGGCAGCTCCATGTATTCGGCGGCCCCGATCTCGTCATCACGCCAGTCCGAGGGGTCTGCCAATGCCGACAGGTCGACCGTGGATTCGGCCCAGGCCTCGGCCGGCTCGTCGTGGCCCAGCCCTTCCTTGAGCTGGACCAGTTCGGTCTCCGTCATGTAACCAAGCTGCACGATGGCCTCGTCGACGTTCGGCAGGTCGGCATGGAAGGGATTGGCCATGCCAAAGGCGACCGCTGCCGGCCGACGTCCGGCGTGCAGGCGCAACCGGTGCACCGTGCGGCCATTCGCCGTGTCGAGGACGGAGATGACCGGCGTCCCGGGCTCCGGATCGGGAAAGGCGGTCACGGCCATCACCTGCCGCCCGTTAGGGGAGACAGCCAGGTGTCCGAGGGGATCGCCCAAGTGGTTGAAAGGCTCACCCCGTAACGGGGTCGTCCAAAGCGGCTCAAAGCTCTCGGCATCGATGGCCAGCACCCGGACCGTGGGCCGAGTGCCGAAGAGGTAGAGCACCTGGCCGTCCGGAGAGGCGACGACGCTGCTCACGCTGCCCAATCCCATCGGCCCTGCAGCGATGGCCCCATCCCGCAGATCGTAGGTGATCAGCTTTTCTGCCGCCCCATCGACGACGAACAGGCGATTCCCCAGCCAGGCAGCGCTCAGAGCCCCGGACAATCCCGCCACACGGACCTTGATCCGGATTCGCACAGCGCCTTGGGCGAGATCGACATGGTAGAGGTTGCCGATGCCCCGATCGAGCACCAGCGCCTGATCCCCTGCCGGAGCGACCATGAGATCGACCGGGCCGTACGCACTGCCCTGAACCGGAACGTGCATGGCGGGCGCATAGGACCCATAGGGCAGGAAAGCCTGGGAGCGGAAGGATTTGGTGTAACGGCAGGGGCGGCCGTCCACGAGCAGGACGGCCGGCACCTCGTCGACCGGATAGGCCCCGACTTTCTTCAGCTCGTCGTCAAACAGCATGACCAACGGCAGGCCGTGCAGACCACCGACGGCATAGGAACCGTCTGGCCGTGGCAGCTTGATCGACCGCTGCGTATCGTCGGCGAGCGAATGGGTCGTGATCCGATAGGCGTCCGGATCGACCGAGACCAAGTGGCAGCCCGCCAGATTGGCGGTATCACCGCGGCAGAGGGAATCGATGGCCGCCTGCCGGCTGCCGTCCAGCAGGCCGAGGTCCCAAAGTGCGTGTTCAAGGGGGGTACGTGACATATCGATCCAAGTTTACCGACTCAGCGGCATCGGCCGGTAGCCGTCTCTGCTGCTCAAGTCTGTGGGACCATCTCCAAACCGAAGCCGGCGGGTTCATAGGTGGCCCGCCAGACGTTGACCGGAAAGGGCTGTCGGGCCAGCAGGGCCTGTAGCTCACGCCGCTTGCCCGTCGGCATGGCACTGCCGAGAATCACGCCAAACAGGTAACCCGGCTCATAGGTCATCCCCCCCGGACCGCCCTGGCCCGGCAATCGGCAAAGGCGCCATTCCTGTTCGTGGGCCCAGTCGGGGCCTTTGGTCAGGAAGGTATTCAGGGCCTCTTCGCCGGTGAAGGCGGCCTGACACGGGATCGCCGGCCGTTCAGGTTGATACTGAACGGGCTTGGCCTGATCGAAGATGTCACCCTTTTGAAATACCAGGCAAATGCCGGTCTGGCCAGCGGCCCAGTGCTGCCACAACAAGGGGTGATCCGCCGTCGCCGAGAAGCGAAACACGCCGAACTGCCGGCGCACGTCGTTCGTAAACCGGTCGAAAACGGCTTTGGCGAGTTCAGCATTGCCGGTGTAACCCAGCTTCAGGACCTTGGCCACTTCCATCGCCCGGCGGGCGGGCTCGAGACCGGGCTGGGACTGCTCGATCAGGTCACGGACGATCCGGCGCAGGCCGTCTTCGGTCGGGTCGAACGTGGCAAAGGCCAGTGCGTCCAGGGGATCGGCAAGGTCCGGCATGGCCGTGAGGGTCAGTTCATGGTGCAGCAGGATCCGCTCCACGGCATCCCGGGAGGGGCCATCGTCGAATGGGGTGAAGTGGTACAGATACGATGTTTCCGGCGCCATCCGGTCCGCCTTTCCCGCTGGCCTGCGGGCCATTTGCGGTGACATCACCTGCGAGCATGAGCCGTTGCCCAGCATTTAAACGCGCCGGAAACAAGGTGCTGATCCCGCCCTGCCTGCATCAGACACCGGTGATCACGACATTCCTTAATTGGTGTTCCGTCGGGCCGTCCTTGGCTGGATACCCAGACACTGCGGACGAACCTGCAGATAGACAACTGTGACCGGCTCGGCCGCCCAGGCATTCTCTCGTATAGCGTACCTGCTGCCAAGCGGCTTGGCAGACCACATGTCCCTGGTGTGAGGCGGGGTGTCGGAGCCCTCACCTTTCGGGCCCCTCCCATCTCTGTGTGAGGGATTCCTGGGTAAGCTTGAGTCGAACGGTGTGACTCTCGACATCGGTCGCCTAAACTGAAAACGCTTTGACAAGCTGACGCAGCGGAAATGAGCGCAGATGTCCCCTTCCCCCAACCGATTGCAGGAACATGTGGTGTCCGTGGTCGCTGCCCTGCTTACAAACCGTGTCAGCACCACCGACCTGGAACAAACCGTGTTGGACAGGCTAGGTGGCGAGGCCTATCGAGGAGCCGGCGGCTATCGGGCCTTTGCCGAGGCGATCGGCGTCCTCCTCACCGAAGGTCGGCTCAAAGCCGTCAAACCCCGTGAAACGAACGGCCTTTTTCCAGCCTTGCCCCAGTTGTTGAAGCGGACCATCAGCCGGATGGGGACGGATCCAGCGACCATACACGTCCTGCTCAGCCAACTGCACCCGGCCATCATGACGACCCATTACCAACGCCACCCGGCGGACTTGGCGGATGATCGACAGCCGTTGGACGCGTTGGATCGTTACCTGCGGCAATCACCCCCGTCGACCGTGTCGCTCACCGTCAATGAACGATCCTGGCAACTGTTCGGCGATGAAAAGTTCCTCGCCGGCCCGGACGGGGCCCGGTTGTTAAATCGCACGGGCATCAACCTGGCCAGGCTGGCGTGTCACCAGACCCACGAACCCTTCTTCTATACCACTGGTAATCCGAGTGCCACGGCCGTGTTGATCGTGGAAAACAAGGACACCTTCTTTTCCCTGCAACAGGCATTTCGCCAGGGCCAGACAGGTTTTGCCGGCCAGGATTACCGCCTGTTGATTTACGGTGAGGGTCGCAAAATCACCCGCAGCCTGGCATTTTTGTCGGAAATCCCCGGCTGTGCGCCGGAAACGTTGCGGGGTCACTACTTCGGTGACCTTGACCCGGAGGGGATCGCCATCTGGCACGAAACGGCGACGCGCTTCGGGCACTGGCAGGTCGTTCCGGCCGTCGCCCTGTATGAAGCCCTGCTGGCAGTTGCCGGCCCCCGAGCGCCGGCCCTGCGCACCGCCCAACGCCAGGACCGGGCGGCGTTGACGGCATTTCTGGCCCATTTCCGGGCGCCCGCTCAGGCGGCGATCACCAGCCTTTGGGAGGAGCGCCGGTACATTCCCCAGGAAGCCCTCCATGCGGCGTGGTTCGCCGACGTGATGCGCGCACCGTGAGCGAGTGGCTGGAGTCGGTACTCGGTGGATTCGGCAGCCGCATGGAAAGTCTCCTGATCCTGGCCCCGCTGCTGCGCCTGGACCAGAAGCAGAAATACGAACGCTATCGCCTATCCAGCCTTGGTTTTGCCATCCTGCTGTTTATCCTGGAGCACATGCTGCGGGCGACACCAAATTGCACCTATGGTGCCATTGCCCAGTTCCTGACCGACGTGGTCCACCGTCAATACGGCGATGCCCTGGACGAAGACGAGGCCCTGGCCTTGACCCGATTCATCGTTGACGAGTTACGCCACGAGGGCAAGCCGTTCGAGTTGGCCTATGACGATTTGGAGCGGGGCGGTCCAGGTCTGGCCCGTTTCGCCCTGATCACCTATGCCGATTACGAGATCCGGACGAACGCCGTGCGGCTCAAGCTGACGACGGAAGGGATCGACCTCCTGTTCAAGACGCGCGAGATCTACCAGGAGCTGCAGATTTCGATCACCCAGCTCTACCTGCGGCAACAGATCATCAAGGGCGTTTTCGACGGGGCCCTGCGTACGGTGCAGGAGCTGCGCCTGCAGGTGCTGGCCCTGCGGGACGACATCGTCAAGCTCAAGGACCGGATCCGCACCGACTCCGGGCGGGTGGCCAAAGAGCAGGAGTACCGCCGTCTGGTCGAGCGCATCAACCGGCAGCTCGATCGGGAAAAGGACGTCTTCACCGAGCTGGAACAACTGCTGCAGGCGGCGATCGACGGTCTGACAGGACGGCGCCCGACGGCGCGCGACGAGCGGGCCCTCGAACAAATCGCCGTCATCCGCCGGGAACTCCAGCGGGTCATCATCGAGCACGACCGCCTGTTTACCGACAAACTCGACGTCGGCCACTTATTGATCGCCTCGCTGGAATCGGCGATCGTGAATGCCTTTACCACCCGACTGAACTTCGAGCGCGAAGTGCTGCGGCCGTTTCTGGGTCTTGCCGGTGGCGGTGTGGCCGGCGCCGACCCGAAACTGCTCAAGACGCTGATCGCCCCCATCCTGCCCCTGCGCCGTCGCCCTTCCTTCAATCCCTGGCGGGTATTCGGACGGACGGCAGGGTTGCCGGTGACCGCCAAGCGCCAAGCCTCTATCCCAATGCAGGTGGACACCGAAGCCCAATTGGTGGCGGCAGCGCTGATCGAGCAGGCCCGGCGCCGGCAACGGGAACAGGACTATCGGGCCTACCTGCACCTCTTGCTGGAGCCTTTGTGCGACCAGGACGAGCACCTGCTCAGTCAGGCCCTCTCAGACCTGCAGCACCACCACCCGGCCCGGCATGACGCCTTGGTCGGGTCGCTCGATTTTTATCCGTTTCTGGTCCACCTGCACCAGTTGGGCCGGGTGCCGTTGCTGACGAGCGCCGAGCTCGGGGTCGCCGTCCTCGACGACCTGCCGCGGTTGCTGACGGCGCTGTGTGACGAGCGACCTGAGATCCGGGCCATCTCCGCCTTTGAAGTGCAGGCGACCAAGGGGATACTGACCCTGAGCAATGGGTATGTGATGTCGGATTTTCGCCTGGTGAGACACGCCAATGACTTATAGCCGAGAGGCCACGACGCTGGCCGTGCGCCTGTTCCTCCGACTCCTGGCCGATGGCGAGGTGACACCGGCGGACAGGACCCTCTTCCGCAGCTTTCAGGACCCGGAGGTCCGGGCGGTGATCCAGGACGTCCTGGAACCCGAGGCCCACGTCATCCTGTTTGCCACGGATCAGGCCATTTACCTGACCCCGGCGGTGGATAACGACTTGTTCGGGTACCGCAACGACGAATTGCGGGACGCCATGGCCCTGCAAAACAACACCCAGCTCTATACCGCCTATTTTGCCATCCTCTGCTTGCTGGCCGCCTTCTACAACAGCGACGACCAGCGCCAGGCCACCCGGGAATTCCTGGCCGTCGAAGCCCTCGAAAAAATGATTTCGGATCATTTGAGCACGGTCCTGGCGGCAGACGAAGCGGCGGTCAAGGCATTGGAAGTGCAGACTGAGCTGACCCTGGGTAGTGTCGCCGCCTATTGGGACGGTTTGGATATCTACGACGACACACTCAAACAGCTGACCCGGGGGCGCAAGAACCGGGTCAGCTTCCTGTTGCGGATCGGTGCGTTCCTGGCGCGTGAGGGCTTGGCCGAAGTACTCGATCACCGGGAAATCCGGCTGCTGCCCAAGCTGCAACACCTGATCGGACACTATTACTTTCATGAGCAGCGAAAAGACCAGTTGCTGCAGCTTTTGCAACGGCCACTGCCTTTAAACGGCTCAGCAGAGGCAAGCGATCGTGCCACGCCTTAACCGCCTGCGGGTGACCAACATCCGCTACGATGGCGACGCCAAGCAGTTGCCCGACATGCTTTTTGAGGCCCGGGGCGAAAACCTCCTCGTTGTCCTGGCCAACGGGGGTGGCAAGACCCTGCTGCTGCATTTGCTGCTGCAGACGGTGCTCCCGAACTGTGCCCTGGGACCCCGCAAGATCGGCGACTTGCTGCAGCATGCCCGGTACACCGGACACGTCCTCGCCGAATGGCTGCTCGACGGCCACACGGCCAGTTATCTGCTGACGGGCTTTTGCTTCAGCAACGCCAAAGACGACGACAAGCCTCTGGAGTACTTCAGCTACACCCATGCGTATACCGAGGCCAATCCTTTCGACATCACGCAAATTCCCCTGTTTCCGGCTGGTGGCCAGCCCATCGACGCCCCCAGCCTGCGGTTGCTCCTGAAAGGCGCCCGTCTGCCTCGCCTGCACGTCTTCGCCACGCGTCGGGAGTATCAGGAGGAATTGGCCCAATACCAGCTCTACCGGGACGAGTGGGAAAGCATCCTGACCACCAACGGCAGCGAGGGCGGCGCCGGCCTGTTTTTCGAAAAGGCCCGGACCACCCGACAACTGCTGGAACAGATCCTGATCCCGGCGGTCGAAAGCGCCCAATACGAAACGGAAGCCGAACGGCAGGAGTTGTCCGAGGCCTTTCGCCGGCACCGCGACGACCTGATGCAGATACCGGTGATCCACCGCAACATCCGGGACTATGCGGCGATGATCACGCTGAGCCAACCGTTGCAGGCGATCGTGAGCGATCATGCCCGGATGCAGGCGGAGATCGCCACGGCACAGGCGCAGCTCCTCGCCCTGGAAGCGGCGTTGCAGCAGGAGCTGGTCCGGATCGCGGCGGCCGTCGGTGACGTTCACCAAGACATGGAGGGCCTGCGCAGGCGTCGCCGGGAGATCGACTGGCAGCTCGCCTGGTACCCGATCTATTGCGAGCACCTGGCCCGTACCGCCCTGCAGCGTGAAGTGACTCAAAAAGCCATCGATTGCACCCAGGCGGAGCATGCCGTGCACACGGCGCAGCGGGTGGCGGCCGAACTGCAGGCGCTCGTCCGACACGCCCAATTGCGGCAAGCCGAAAATCGGGCCCTCACCGTGTCACAGCAGCTGGCAGACCTGGACCGTGAGGCCCCGGAATTGCAAGCCGACTTCGACCGGGAGCGCCGGTACCTCGCCCACGTCTGGCAGGCCCAGGCGGCCATCGTCCAGCAGCATGCCGACACCGCCAAAGAACGGCTCGCCGTCATCGCCGCCGCAAAACACGATCTGTTTCTGGCCCGACGGACCAATGAGCAGGAACGGGCCAGGCTGGCCCACCTCATCGGCGGGGTCGACCAGTGGCTGAAATCGTTGGACGAGGCACAGTCCCAATTCGCCGTTCGCTTCGGTCCCGAAGCAGCGGCAGCCCCCCGGACGGCGCTGGCGTCATGGGAGCTGGATATCGCCGACATCGCCACCCGGGAACAGGCATCGAAGGCCCTCCTGGGCGACCTGCAGCGGCAAGCCCAGGCGGCCACGGAAACCTTGCTGGCCGTGGCCGTTGCGACAGCCTCGACCCGCCATGCCTCGGACGCACTGGCTGGCGAGCAGCAGACGTTTGAGGCGGCGGAAAGCGGGTACCAGGGGCGCCTGGCCCAATGGCAGATCGCCCTGACGACGGATGTTCTGGCCGATCGCGAGACGGTCCAGCTGGCGTTGCGCAACCAGATCGAGCGGACGCGGTCCGAGAGGCACCGGCTCATCGTGCGCCTGGGCAAGCTGAGTGAAACCAGCGACCTGATGAGCGGCCGGACCTGGATGGTCTCGCATCCGGAACTGTTGCGGTTGCAGGAAAGACTGGCAGCCGTCGACCTGCACGTCGTGCCCGGCAGCGAATGGTTGGCGGCCCAACCGCTGAGCGATGCCGACAAACGGCAGGTGGTCCGACATTGTCCCTTATTGCCGTTTGCGATCGTCGCCGAACCGGCCCAGATAGGCCGGCTACGTCGCGAGTTGGCCCGGTCGCCCGACTGGCCCTGGGATTTCCCTTTGTTGATCATCCCCCGTCGGGACGACCTGCTCCGGGCCGGTGATGAGGACGGGGATTTCCTGACACTGGCGGATCAGGCCGCCTGGGTCTTTCAGCCCGAGTCCCAGGCCGTTTACTGGTCAGCCGATGCCCTGCAGGCGTGGCAGGATGGCCTGGAAACCCAGGTCCAGGAGGCCGAAGCTGCCGCCTCGACCCTGCAGGCCCAGCTTGAGCCTTTGGAAAATCTGGATCACGGGCTCAAGACCTTCTATGCCCGCTACCCGAGCGGGATCCGCCGCACGTGGGACGAGGAGGCCGCACGCCGGCAAGCCACCCACACGGCGCAGACTGCCGAAGCGGCCACCCTGAACAACCGCCGACAGGCCTGGCTGCTGCAAAGCGACGCCCTGACGGTGGCATTGGACGACCTGGGACAGCAACGCACTCAGCGGTTACTGGATTGTGGCCAATTGAGGCCCTTTGCGGAACGCATGGCCGAACGTGTCGGCCAACGGATCGAACGGGCCAGGCTGGCAGCCGATCAGCAGGCCCGTCTCGACGACGCTGAAGCGCACACCAGGCAGGCGACCCAATGGCAGGACGACGAACGGAAACAGGAGCAACAGCATCGGGATGCCAAGACCGAGCAGAGCCTCTTGATGCAGGTCAAACTGCAGTTCCTGGCCGACGACCCGCCGCCCGTGGAGACGGCCATGGCCTACGACGCCTGCCTGGCCACGGTCGCAGGCCGTCACGAAGCCCTGACCCAAAGGCAGGGCAACCGGTCCTCACTGGAGTCGGAGCGCCAGTTATACCGGGAGCAGGTCATCGAGTATCGTCGGGAATTGGGGCGTATCGGGGCGGAGTGGTCCACGCTGACCGAAGCCTGGTGTGCCGAAAACCAGCGCCTGGTCACCGACGAGGCCATCGACATGCAAAAGCGTCAGGTCCGCCTCGCTGAAGCCCGGCGGGACCAACTTAAGGGCGAAGAGCAGGACCTCAGCCGGAAACAGGCAGGTCTCGACAGCCGCATCGCCACACTGGAACACCAGGCGCAAACCGCCGACACGGAGCTTGACCCGTACCTGGCCTTTGATCCGATCGGCCATCGCACGGAACACGATAGCCTGCAGGACCGGTCAACCTTGGCACTGACTGAGCAAACCCGTCTCGACGCGCTCCTGAAGGGCCATCAACAGGTGAAGGAAACGCTGCTGACTGCCGCCACCGTGTTGGGCGGCGATGCCGAGGACCGACTGGGTTGGACGGTCGGGATCGGGGCCTGGACCGAGGATGCGGCCGAGGCCCTGCGGGCGGCGCCGGTGGCCACGGCCCAAAAGGGTCAGAAACGCGTGCAACAGCTGGAACGGGAACGAGAACGGCTCAGCGACAAGGTGATGAAGGCGCTGTCAACGTTTCTCGACGGGTTGAAGGCGTGTCAGAATCCCCGACTGGGCCAGTTTATCCGGGAAACCGAGATCATTCTGGGTCAGGGCCGCATCTTCGATCATCCCTACGTGCTGGCGACCTTTGCGTCGATGACCAACGCCATCGACGCCTACCGTCAGGAATGTCAGGTCCAGCTCGAGCAACTGGACCGCAATCGCCAGGAGCTCGTGCTGCGGGCCCTGAAACGGGCCCTGGCCATGTATCACGAGCTGGGCGAACTGCCCAAGAATTCCCGGATCAGCCTATACGAGCAATCGGTGCAGCTGTTCCGGCTGGAGTTGCCACATTGGCAGGACGAAGCAGCCCATGAGCGCATGGCCCGGCACATCGACGACCAGATCGCCACTCTGGGGGACCTGCAGGGCGAGGGCAAGGGTGAAGACGAGCGGAACCGGCACATTGTGGATGCGCTGAGCGTCCGTCGACTCCTCGACCGGGTGATCAGCCTCGACAAGATCCGGTTGTTGGTCTTCAAGCCGCGCCAGGAAGCGATCCTGCGCTCGGGTCGGCCTGATTTGGCCCGGTGGGACGAGGTGATCAGCTGGTCAGGCGGCGAGAAATACTGCGTGTACATGAACATGTTCATGTCGATCATCACCCACCTGCGCCAACGCGTCAGTCAAAGCCGACTGAATTGGAAGTTTTTGGCTGCCGATAACCCGTTTGGTGCCGCTTCCAGTGCACATGTTTTGGATCCGGTGTTCGCCATGGCCACAACCAACAAGATCCAGCTATTTTGCATCACGGCCCTCAAAGAGGAAGGTCTGCAGCGCCATTTTAAGGCGGTCTACAGCTTGCGACTGCTCCCAGCCTACGGCAAGGAAATCCTCAAAGCCGAACAGATCGAGAGCGGCTTCTACCGCCATGTTGAGCCACCTCAGTCCCCGGAAATCAAAGAAGGGGGCCGATGAAGCCGCACGGCATGCTGGCAACGTTCGCCGAGGCTGCAGTGCGCCGGCCCTGGCGGACACTGGCCACGTGGGCTTTCTGTGTCATCGTGGCGGGCATCCTCACGGCCATCGTCCCGTCCCACCTGCACGGCGGTGTGGACAGCATCCCCGGCACACCATCCTGGCGCGTCGAGCATGCATTGGCGACCGAGTTCGACTCGCCCTTCGCCCAATTCGTCGTCGTCGCCGTGCGGCCGCTGGGTAGGGATAACGCCCCAGCGCAAGCGGCGGCGGCGGACCTCGTGCGTGTCCTGGCCCGCGAGCCCGACGTCCGACGGGCGGACCATTGGCCCGGTCAACCGGAGGATCCCCCGGCGATTATCGTCGGTCTGGCCACACCGGACCTGGACTCCAGTGAGCGGGCGGTGCCACGTTTGCGGGCGGCAATCGCCCGGGCCATGACCCACCATCCCGGCGCCGAAGCCCTGGTCACCGGCCATGCCCCGTTGAACGCTGACCTGGGGACCAGCGGTGCCGCCGCCTCGGCCGAGGGCGAACGGCGGGTGCTTCCCCTGACCCTCCTGGCACTCGCCCTGGCCTTTGGTGCCCCGCTGGCCGCCCTCGTGCCGCTGATCGCCGGCATCGCCTCGGTCATGATCGCCTCGGGTGTGTTGGCCCTGCTGGCGCTGGTCATGTCCCTCGCCGCCTTTTCCGGGAACGTCGCCGCCATGCTCGGCCTGGGCCTGGGGATCGATTACGCCCTGCTGGTCGTCTGGCGGGTCCGGGAAGAAACCGCCCTGTCCCCGGATGACCGTCAGGGTGCGGTGCGGCGGGCGGTGCGGGCGACGGCGCCTGTCATCGGCGTGTCCGCCCTGGCCGTCGGCATCGGCCTATTGGGTTTGGCCTGTGTGCCGGCACAGGACACACGCTCGATGGGCTTGGGCGGAGTCGTGGTGACGGCCATCGCCGCCTTGGCAGGGATGACGCTACTGCCGGCGCTCGTTGCCTTGATGGGGCCTTGGTTGGACGCGCCCCGGGCGCTATCCCGTCGGTCGGGCGGCGATGCGGGCATCCGGCGTTGGCAAGGCTGGGCCGGCCGGGTCGTGGCCCGCCCGTGGCCAGCCCTGCTGTTGGCGATCGGCGTGTTGATGACCCTGGCCGCACCGATCCGGGATCTGCATTTCGGCCTGCCGGAGTTGTCGGTGGTCCCGTCGGGGCTGGAATCCATGCGTGGGCATCGGGTGCTCGAACGTCGGGGCGACGGTGGGATCTGGATTCCCATCCTGGTCATGATCCGCTTCCCCGTCGGCGAGTCGGTGCTGGCCCCCGGCCATCTGGCCAGCGTGGCCACCGTGGCTGAGATGTTGCGGGCCGATCCCCGCCTGGGCGACGTGCGGACCGTGACGGGCTCGCCCACGGAAACGCCCTGGGCGATCACGATGGCCGCCATGCTGGGGCCCGAGGGCTTCCGGGCGCGTCTGCCCGAGGCCGGCCGCTGGCAGGTGTCACGTGACGGACGGGCCACGGTCATCTACGCCACTCCCCGCCAGGGGTTGAGTTTCGCAGCCCTCAAGACGTTGAATGCCGAACTGCAACAGCGGGACTGGCATCAGACACCGGGTCTGGCCGCAGCGACGGTGGAAATCGGTGGCGCCGGTGCGGTCGAACTCGATCGCCAACACGTCACGTTGCAGGCATTCCCCTGGGTGGCCGCCGGCATCGTGGTGGCGACGCTCGTGGCGCTTTTTGCCCTGTCCGGCTCGATCCTGATCCCGCTCAAAGCCGTGCTGGCCAACGGATTGACCGTAGCAGGTGCGCTCGGTGCCACCGTCAGTCTGCTCCAGCATCCCGTCTCCGCCCACCTGATCGGGCTCGCCGGGCCGGTCACCGCCATCCCGCCGGCCATCCCGATCATGGTCTTTTGCATCGTCTTCGGCCTCACCATGGATTATGAGGTCTTCCTCATCGCCCGTGTGCTCGACGCCCACCGGCACGGGGCCCCGGATGGCGAGGCGATCATCACGGGCATTGGCGCCACTGGTGGCGTGATCACGTGGGCGGCCGTGATCATGGGTCTGGTCTTCGGCGGCTTCGCCCTGGCCGATCAGGTGCTCCTCAAGATGATGGGTCTGGCCCTGGCGGTCGGCGTTTTGCTCGACGCCACGATCGTGCGCATGTTGCTCGTCCCAGCCATGATGGCGATCGCCGGCCGTTGGAACTGGTGGCCCGACCGAGCCTGGTTCGACCGAGCCCCAAAACCTGTGAGCCGCCAGGCTTTACGATTGGGGGAAAAAGGCGACCAGCAGGACGATTTCGATGAGCAACAGTGAGACACCCATCAGGTTGTCCCGTGCGGTCACGGCACACGCCTCCGCCAGCAGTCTGCGGTGCATCAGGCGAAAACCCGCCCGCAAACTCTGCAGCCCGATGATGGCCACGATCACGTCACGATGGGCTGGCGGGTTCAAAGCGGCGTTGGCGAGCAACCCGCCCAGAGTGAGTCCGTAGAGGCCGAGCATTTTGGTGGCGTAACGGAACGCCGGCGAATCCACGAGGTGGAGTCCGTAAAGGCCCCGGACCGCCTTGGCCGTGACCTTGCCCGAAAGCGCCGCCACCACGCCGATGCCCAGGTGATAGAGGGCGAGACCGGCCAATATTAGCTGTAGGCCGGTCCCGGCGTCTGGGATTAGTGCCATTGCCCGGCTTGGCAGCCCATGGACTGCGTCCGGTGTGCAGGCGCCTGCAGGCGATCCCGCATTAGAAGTCGAACCCCGTCGTCTGGCGGGTGCTGAAGAGCAAAATGTGTGCAGGCGTGCGCTTAGCCTGCTTTAGCCAGGACCACCAGTCAATCGTGTTCACCGTCCCGACCTCTTGCTGGACCTGCCCGACGAGATAGCTCGGCAGATTCGGAAAGAGATGGTGGACGATGTGTACGTCGAAGTGGAACAGCAGATGGCGCGAGGCCCAGCGCGGGAACACGATGCTGCGCGTGTAATCGTCCTGGTCCCAGAGCTTGTTGGCAAAGACCGGTTCGCCGTCGGCCAGGCGCTCAGGCATGTGGCTGTGCTGGCTGAGCAGCAACGGATCCGACAACACGAAAAAGCCGGCCATCCCCAAGCCGTAAACATGCATCGCCTGAGCAGGACCCAAAAACCAGAAGAGGGCGCCGTGGGCGACGAGCGGCACCGCCATGCTGAAGGCGTGGTGCCAGGCTTCCCGGGAATCCCTGGAAAAGCGCCGGACACAGCGGGGCAGGTTCCAGAAGTTGATCGCCCCGAAGGCCACCGTGAACAGCGGAATCCAGGCCGCCCAGCAGACGTCCACCAGCACACGCTGGGCCCGGGGCAGGTCGCCCAGCGTCACACCGGCCTGCGTCGGATCGAGGTCGTGCCAGCCGGTCCAGAGATGGTGCTGGCCGTGGATCGTGCGCCAAGGCGTGAAGGGCACCAGACAGAAAACCGACGCCACGTGTCCGACCAGCGTATTGAGGGCCGGCGTGGCGAAGAAATGGCGATGGCCGCTGTCATGGAGCAGAAAAAACCATTGCATGATGGCGACGGCCATCAGAGCTTGGCCGGCCAGCCAGGCAGCCGTGCTACCGAAAATCGTCAGGGCGATCGCCGTCACGGTCAGGAGCACCACCCGCAGGACAAGGGCACCCGCACTCCCATTGCTGCTCTTCAGGGCAACGAAGCGTTGGGCAAATGTCTGATAGGTCTCTATTTCCATCGGGGCGCCATTCACCAGCGGAAGCAATGATGATCGACGTGCCGGGCCGGCACGCTTGCTCAATCTTACCCGATCCTCCAGAGCTTCCCAGCGCCATTGGCGGCCAGCCACGATCGCTTCCCTGAACCGCAGGGCTGATGGGGAAAGCCGGTGGTTACCGACAGGCCGTTACCGATGCAGGCCATCAGCGGATTTGTGCCGGGCCAAACCCGGGAAGTCCGTTAGTTTGGTAGTCTAGTGTCTTCAGACGCTGTCTAACAGGACGGCACAAACACGTTTGCGGCGTCACGCCACTTTTTGTATGTTCGCCGCTTCAG
>JACMPN010000382.1 GCA_014377495.1 Candidatus Sericytochromatia bacterium | reverse complement strand
CGGGCTCGGCAATTTTGCCGTCCCGGATCATGTAACCCTCGGTGACGGCGAAGTTGAGGTCGCCCGTCCCGGGGCTGACCGAGCCGCCGCCCCTCTTTTTGGCGTAGAGGCCGTAAGAGACGGAGGCGATCATGTCGCCAAGGTTCGACTCCCCGGCGGCGATGTAGGTGTTCCGCATGCGGGACGTCGGGGGGTACTTGTAGGACTCCCGGCGGCCGCAGCCCGTCGGGGCGTAGCCGGTCTTCTTGCCGCCCAGCTGGTCAACCATGTAGCTCTTCAGGATGCCGTTCTCGATGAGCACCGTCTTTTGGGGGGCCATGCCCTCGTCATCCAGCGTGATCGAGCCCCACGACCCCTCGATCGTGCCGTCGTCGACGGCTGTGACGACGGAGTTGGCGACGGGCTGGCCCAGCTTGCCGCACATGCGGCTGGCGCCCTTGGCGACACTGGTGGTCTCCAGCAGATGGCCACAGGCCTCATGGAAGATGACGCCGCCGAAGCCGTTGTCGATGACGACAGGCATGTTGCCGCTGGGGGCATAGTCGGCCTTGAGCATGGTCAGGGCCTGATTGACCGCCTTGCGGGCCAAATCTTCCACGTCCAGGTTTTGGGCGAACTCGTAACCGCAACCGGAACCGGGGCTCTCGCTGCCGGTCTGCTGCTCTTTGCCGTCCGAGGCGATGACGCTGATCGAGAACCGGATGTACGGCCGCTCGTCCGCGGCCCAGATGCCTTCCGAATTGGCGATGCGGACCCGCTGCACCTTTTCGGCAATGCTGACGTCGACTTGGGTGACCTGGGGATCGACGGCCCGGGCAGCCACGTCGGCCTTGGCCAGCAGGGCCACCTTGGTCGTCTTGGGCACGTCGAGCGGGTGGACCTTGATCGTCTGCCGCCGGGGGGCGGACACTTCGGCAAAGGGCTTGCGGACATGGCGGGCATCGCTGCTGCCGGCCTTGGCGACGATCTCGGCGGTGGCCAGCAACCCTGCGCGGCTCAAGTCGTTGGTGTAGGCGTAGATGGCGTTGTGGCCGTAAAAAACCCGCACGCCGGCGCCCCAGTCTTTGCCGGACACGGCGTCCTTCACCTTGCCGTCGAGGTAGCTGATCACCGATTGGTAGCGGTCCTCAAGGAAGACTTCGGCAAAATCGGCACCGTTGGTCAACGCCGCATCCAGCACCTCGCCGAGCAGAATCTGATCCTCGAATACCGTCGTCGCCTCGGTCGCGCTGGTCAGCGTCGATTGGCTCATAAAAGCACCTCTTTCCGGTCCCGGCTCAGCTCACCGCCAGAGTTTTATCCCCTTCAGGATACGGGATTGCCGTCGGGATTCAAACCAGGCGGGGAATACGGCCCAACGACACGCCCTTGCCGTTTCTTAAGCCAATCTGAACGTAAGCTTTGCCCCGTTTGCGTGATAAGGACCAAGGCCTACCCGAAGGACCAAGTGCCCGCCCGTTCAGGTGTTGACGCAAGCGGGAAACCCGATTTGAAAGGTGGCTCCCGTGCTCCAATGGCGTCGCATTCTGCTCGTGACCGTAGCCGGCACGGGTTTGCTCATTTCGGCCTGTGGCCAGCCTGTCCTCCGCCCAAATGTGGGCCTGCCGGTCAACACCGCTGACGCCGCGAGCTACAACCACGGCGGCGCTCCACACGGGAACATCCCCGGCCCGAGCCAGTTCGCCACTATTCAGGGCGTCGTCGTCAAGGTATTGCCTGGCGACAACAGCGGCCTGAAGCATCAGAACTGGGTGATCAAAGAGACGAGCCCCACCCCGGGCGCCCTGGTCACCGTCAACAACGACATCACCGTCGGCCAACAGGTCACGCCTCTGGCCGTCGGCGCGGCGATGACCATCAAGGGCGTGATGTACCACGATCCCGGTCTCGATGGCATCCACTGGACCCACCACGCCAATTCGCCCAACGATGCCGGCTACATCAAGTTGGCGACAGGCCAGACTTTCCAATAAAGACGGTTGATCGGCGGGACCGGCTCGTGAGTACCCGGCCCCGCCTAGGCTGACGCCTTTGGAAATCCGCTGATCGCCCTGCACACCGGGGTCAGGGAGTCTTGCCGAGCCGAGTCGTCAGCCACTGGCCGATTGATTCCAATGCTGCCGGGGCCATCGTTTCAGTGAGCGTGCCGTATTCGCTGGGCATGCCCGTGCCGGCGGTCTGCAACAGGTGGTTCAGTCCCGGTAGGGTCTGGACGGTGACGTCGGCGTTACCAGCCTTTTTCAGGGTCTGGCTGATGGACTCCAGGTTGTCCTTGGCGTTGACCTGCAGGTCCTTTTCCCCGTTCAGGGCGAGGACGGGACAGGTGACCTTGGCCAGCTCCGGCCGCGGGTCATAGCCCAGAAAGTAGCGGTACCAGGGACTGGACAGGGCCCGGACCTGCGCCTCGACGGCCGCACCCGCCTTGGCGTCTTCACTGCGGCCCTCTTTGGCCATCAGGACATGCAGGACCGCCGACAGCTTGGCTTGGGCGATTTCCGGATCCGCTTCACTTTTGACGATGGCGAAGAGGCTCTGCTGCAGCTTGTGGCTGGCCTCCGCCTCGGCCGAACTGGCGCCGGCCATCCTGTTCAGGACGTCCCCCTGTTTGAGCAGGATCGTCTCGCCGGGCAATCCCGGGCCACCGATCATCACAAATGCGGCAATCGCTTTGGTGCTGGCGGCGACCATGCTGCCGATGAGGGAGCCTTCGCTGTGGCCCACCAGGCCGATGCGGGCCCGGTCGATGTCGGGACGGGATTGCAGGTACGCCAGGCCGGCGGCCACGTCGGTGGCGGAGTCGGGCGTCGTCACGGTCCCCGCATCCCCACCGGAGCCACCGATGCCCCGGTCATCGACGCGCAGGACGGCAAAGCCCCGCCGGGTCAGTGAGTCGGCCATGAGCAGGAAGGGTTTGTGGCCGAACAGGTTGCAGTCCCGGTCCTGGGACCCGGAGCCGTTGATCAGGATCAGCGCCGGAAAGGGGCCGCCGGCACTCGGTGTGGTCAGCGTCCCGGCCAGGACGATGCCGGCTTTGGGGTTGGTGTAGGTGATGTCCTGGCTGACATAGGGAAACGGTGGCTGAGGTTCCTGCGGCTTGCGGACGATCACCGCTTTTGCCGTCTTTTTCAGAGTCAGGGGAAAGGATGTGCCTGCCTGCTTGAAAGCCCCGACAATGTCCTGGCCCGTCTCGTTGAACCGGCCGCTGAAGGCCATGTCCGACCCATCGTGGGCAAAGCCGAGGGAGTCCGGGCTGACGGTCAGGCGATCCAGGCGGATCCCGATGGCGGCCTGGTCCGGCGAATCGATGGTGCCACGCCATGTGCCATCGTCGTTTTGAATGACATGCAGGACCACCCGCAGGACCCGCCCGCCGGCATTCAGCTCACCCTGCCAGTCACCGGCGACGGGTGGTCGTGCCGCCGCCATGGCCGCTCCAGCCATCAGACGATCCGGCAGGTCGGCAGCCAGGAGGCAAGCACCGGTGGCGATCACGCTGGCGACGAGCATCCGGCGGAGGGGCGACCCAGGGGTCATGACGGTCTCCTTCTATAATGAGTGGCGGCGGGAGAGCAATCCCGTGACAGTGTACGTGAGCGGTCGGCCCGACTGTGGGTGTCCGGCTGCATACCGGGTATGAGTCGCTGCGGGGCTCAGGGCGCAGCCGGTGGATCGGCCCGCAACAGGTTGAGCGGTATCCGCACGGATTTTTCTGCCCAATGCCCGACGATGGTCTTCCCACCCGGGGCGAAGTTCCCGCTGTAGACACCATGCAGGGCCGGACAGTGGACGCGGATGCCGTTCGGGAGCGGCAAGACGGTTACGGGGAGGGCCGTGCGACCCTGTTCTGGGGAATCCAGCGTGCCGCCCCACCGGCCGTCCTGGCGCAGGGTGAAATGTACGATCACCCGCCGGGACGTGTCGGCCGTGATCAATTCCCCCGCCCAGGTGCCGGCCAAAGGCGGATGGGGCTTGGCGGCGGCGCTGGGTGTGGCGTGGGCCGGGAGGGGCACCAGGGCCGGTATCCCCAAGCCAATGACCGCTGCCGCTAGGATCCACCGGTATCGACTAGCCCGGCGGCTGCGCTGTGTGTCGTACACCATGAACGTCCCACTCCCCTAGATCGCTGCATCAGGCCCTACCGTGCCCTGATCCCATCGTACCCCGTCGGTGCGCTTCGCCCGGCGTGAGCACGGGCTGTGGACGGTTGGTCCGGGCCCGCACCAGCAGGGCCGGGCCGAGTGCCTCGACGAGATGCGGCCACCAGGCCAGCCCGACCTGCAGGCGCTCCAAATGTGTCATCAGGCCCTGAAAGGCACGGATGAGCAGGACCATCTCCGGCGGCCCGGCGGCCCGGAAGCACCAGCGATCATCACCGAGCAACTGACCAATGCGCTCCCCCAACTGCCAGTCTTGCAGGCGGAAAGGCCGATCCGTCACAAAGGGCTCAAAGAGGATCTGGCAAAGGGCCGGCAACTGATCGTTAATCGGTGCCAACTTGGCCATGTCGAAGCCCATCGCCGCAAAGGCATCGCCTGGCACGACATCGGACTCGCCGCGGCTGGCCAGGATCAGCGTCAGTAGGGCCAGGCGGGACGTTTCGGACAGGGTGACGATGCAGCCGTAATCCAGGAGGACGACTTCGGGCCGCCCGTCTGCCGTGCGGCGCACCAGGTAGTTGCCGGGATGCGGATCGCCGTGGATCGTGCCTGCGGCAAAGAGACTGGTCAACAGGGTTTGGAGGAGGATCCGGGCGACATCGCTACGGTCGGCGTCCGGCCAGGTGGTGGCTGTCTCCAGCCGTTGACCGTCTTCCCAGGTCTGGACCAGCAGGTCGATGCCACCCAGCCCGGGCAGCACCCGGGGGACCCGGAGCCCCCGCACGTGCACGGCATCGGCAAAGCGTCGCTGCCTGTCGGCTTCCGACGTGTAGTCCAGCTCCAGCATCAGGTTGGCCCGCAGCATGGCTTTGTAGGCGGTCAGGTCGATACCCCGGCGCTTGACCGGACCGATGCCCGGCAGCAGGCCCAAGAGCGTCATTTCCGCTGCGACGGCACTGGCGATGTCGGGGTACTGCACTTTAATGGCGACCGCCTCACCGCCCAGGGTCACGGCCCGGTGGACCTGGCCCAGCGAGGCGGCGGTGCCGGATTCGGCGATCGACGCAAAGACCTCGGCGACAGGTTTGCCCAGGGTTTTGGTGATCTGTGGCAGCAGGACGGCCAACGGCAGAGGATCGATGGTCTGGGTCAGTGGGGTAAAGGCCTCACCGCCGGCCTGACTGGCCATGAACTGGCCGACCTTCATGGGCAGACCTTTGGCATCGGCCATCAGGGAGGCGAGCAATTCCCGGGCCCGCTCTTTGGCCACGCCGTCCAAGCGGGCAGCCTGACGGGCGGCGGCGGGGATTTTGGCCAGCTTGCCGGCCCGCCGGATGGTATTGAATGGCGAAGCCAAGCCGATCAGCCCCGCCGCACCGGATGGTTGATGCCTGGCTGCTGGAGCTCGCTCATGCCGATGTCCTCGTCGTTGCCATTGGGTCGTGATTGGGCCCGGTCGGAAATGGGTCGGCGCCTGTGTCGGCATCAGAGGAACGGATACCCCTGCCTGATTGAATGATACTCCGGCTCGCCATCCGTCAGGATCAGTGGTTGTAGGGCACCTCATTGATCCAATGGAAGCCGCGTTTGACCAATTCGAACTGGGTCTCGTCTTGGCGTTGCATCCAGAGGGTCAGAGTCCCTGTTGCCGTCGTCCGTTGCAACTGCCAGTGGCCCGGTGTGGTCACAGCAAACGTAAACGTGGCACTCGCCTTACTGCCATGGCGGGTGAGGGTGAGCGTGCCCTTGGCTGCATCGATCACCGTCTGCACCCAAACCACCTTGCCATCCGTCTGCTTGATGACACTGTAATCATCATCGTCGACGATCAGGTAGCGCCAATGGGTGATCGCGGGGATCGATGCGGGCAGCGCGTCCGCATTGCCCTGGACCCCGACCACCTCGTGGATGCCGTAGAGCGGGGGATGGGGGTTGGGCTTGTCGAGGTTCAGCCGGGCCGGCAGACCCAGAATGCCGGTGTTCAGCAGCGCATAGGTGATGAACAGGGCTTTCAGGGTGGTCCGTCGCCGGTGCCAGGACGGCGGGACCAGGCGTGCTGCGTGGTCGACGGCGGCCACCGGACGATTGAAGACCAGGACGTCGGCCAGTCGTCGTACGTCGGGCAGAAGCAGAAATAGGGCCATCATTAGCAGGTGCGTGGAATGCAATTTTACCGGGACGTCGTAGCAGAAATTCAAGACGACCACGTTCGCCATCACGCCGGCGATGACGAGGGCACCGAGGGAGGTTGTGCGCCGTAGAAACAGCAGGAGACCACCTACCCATTCGGCGACGCCCGTGAAGATCTGATAGCCCGCCGCATAGCCCATAAAGTTCCAGAGCAGGCCCATGGGTGACGAGCCGCCATAGGTTTGCACAAGATCGGTGAGCGTCGGGAAGCCAAATTGCGAGACAGCGATCTTCATCATGCCGTAGGTGAGCATGGTCCATGCCAGGGAATACCGGATATAGGTACGCAGGCCATCGTGGAGTTCGGCGTATGCCTGACGCCGTCGATCACACACCGACCAGACGAGGGTGATGAGGACTGACGCTGTGGCGATGCAGGCCGCTTGGACGTAGTGGAACGTGGTGTCGCCACTGCCGCCACGGGTCGTCACGATGACCATGTCCAGACTCAGCACGTGGTCGCCGAACAAAACCACGAGCTTTTGCCATGCCGACGCGACATCGTGAGTCAGCAAACCCCCGCCGGGTAGGTGGTTCAGCGGAAAAGGCAGGTTGTAGAGGATCAGATAGACACAGGCCAAGCGGAAGGCAAGGCGCTGGAGCAGGGGCCAGTGGGGCGCCTGCTTTCGTTCGGTTTTGGACTCTGTCCCGATCATGGCCGCAGTTTAAGGGAGTTGGTGCTTGGCCGTCTGATATTCCGCCACCATCCGCTGCATCACCTCGCTCACCGTGGGCACGTCGCGGATCATGCCGGCGATCTGACCGATCTCGATCTCCCCTTCGGCGAGGTCCCCGTCGTGGATGCCGAGCTTGGCCCGGCCGCGACCGAGGAGTGCCGACAGGTCGTCTTTCGTCGCGCCAGCGGCCTCGGCAGCCATGACCCGTTCAGCAAAGGCGTTGCGTTTCAGGCGCACGGGCATCAGTTTTTTCATCACCAGGCGGGTGTCGCCTTCGCCGGCATCGACGATGGCCTGTTTGAAGTGCACATGGGCGCTGGACTCCACGGTGGCGGCAAAGCGGGTGCCGACCTGCACCCCGGCGGCACCCAGGGCAAAGGCGGCGGCCATGCCCCGGCCGTCGGCGATGCCCCCGGCGGCGATGACGGGGATGCGCACGGCATCGACGACCTGGGGAATGAGGACGAGGGTGGTCGTTTCATCAGGGCTGTTGTGGCCACCGGCTTCGAAGCCTTCGGCGACGACGGCGTCACAGCCGGCATCCTGGGCTTTGCGGGCGTGTTTGGCGGCGGCGAGGACGTGGACGACGGTGCAGCCGGCTTCTTTCAGGCGGGGGGTGTACATGGTCGGGGACCCGCCGGACATGAAGAAGATGCGGACGCTTTCGGCCAAGGCGACCTCCAGGAGGTCCGGGGCGTGCTTGAAAAAAATGGGGATGTTCACGCCGAAGACGCCGTCGCCCGTGATCAGGCTTTTGGCGAGGCGGAGGTGATGCCGGAAGAGGTCGGCATCCATGCTGGCGCCGCCAACAAGGCCCAGGCCACCGGCGTTGGCAGCGGCGGCGGCGAGTTTGCCGCCGGAGACCCAGACCATGCCTGCCTGGATGATCGGCCAGCGGATCTGGAACAGGTCCGTGATCGCAGTCTGCATGGCAACTCCACTGTGAAGACGGGCCCCAAAATACAAAAAACCAAATATTAAGTAGGAACAGCAGCACCCCGGCCGGTTCCGGTGGGTGTCAGGGTGAGTCGTTTTCGGTTCGGGTTCCGGCGACAGCGCCTGATGGCGCTTAGCCGGGTTCCGAGCCGAAAACGGCCGCCATGGCGCCTACCGGGACTGGCTGGACCGGCCGGCGCGAAAGCAGGCCATATTCAGCGAGACCTGCCGGGGCTGGTCGTGGAGCCGTTCTTTCAGGGTCCGGATCAGGACCCCTTCGGTCAGCCACTCCAGGCGGGTCGAGAGGCTCCCGAGCATGACGATCAGGGCGCCTTTGGCAAAGCCGGCCTCCGTCGCCAGTTGCACGGCCGGCAGTATCCAGCCGTCCTGCTGGCCGGAGCGATCGCTGTCGGCGAGCCGGTTCGGCACTTCCCAGGTGTAGGGACCGGGTCGGGAGACAAGGAGCCAATCGGGCTGGCCCGCCATCAAAGCCGGATGATCCCCGATAACCAGCCGGAAAGCGGAGCGGTCGCCGTACATGGCCACCCCAGGCTCGGGAAACAGCGTCGGGTGCAGTCCGGCTTCGGCGGCCGCCTCGGCCAGGATCCGGCCGAGGAACTGGATGCCGTCGCCCGTCTGGCCGATGGCGGCAATGGTGTGGAAGGGCATTTGGCTCATCGGGTCGTGCTCCGTTTGCGCAGGCCCAGGGGATGCTCGGCCAACACCTTGTCTTTGAGGTACTCAGTGGCCTCTTGCGGCGTCTGGTTCCAGCCGGGCGGGCAGATGCCCATGATCTCCACAAAGGAGAAACCCTTGCCGATCATCTGGTAGTGCAGGGCTTCCTGGACGGCCGTGACGGCGTCCTCGACGTGATCGGCCGTGTCCACGGCGACCCGGCAGCTGTAGGGGGCGCCGGGCATCCGGCCGAAGGCCTCGGTGACCCGCAGCGGATGGCCGGCCGACTCGATGCTGCGGCCATAGGGGCTGCTGATCGAGGGTTGGCCGACCAGCGTCGTCGGCGACAGGTGGCCGCCGCTGAGGCCCAGGGTCAGATTGTTGACCATGATCACGGTGAGCTTTTCGCCCCGGGTGGCGGCCTGCATCAGCTCGGCGAGACCCGCCCCCGCAGCATCACCATCACCCATGTAGGCGATGACGAGGCGGTCGGGGTGGACCCGCTTGATCCCGGTGGCGACGGCGGTGGCCATCCCGTAGGGGGCCTCCACCACGTCCAGGTCCCAATAGGTGTCGAGACGGTTGGCGCAGCCGGCACCGGCGACGGCGATGGCCTGTTCCCGCCAGCCCTTCTGGTCGATGGCTCCGGCGATCAGCCGATGGACGACGCCATGCGAGCAGCCGGGGCAAAAGGCGAAGGGGGTGTCGAGCAGGGTGTTGATCTTAGCCATGGGACCCTCCGGCCAGTGTCTGCAGGGCGGCGGCCACGCTGGCCGGGGTGGGGGCTTGGGCGACGCCGCCCAGCTTGGCGGTCGGCTGAGGCAGGCCATTGGCCCGCATCAGCGTGGCGAGCTGGCCATGGCCGAACTCGACGGTGAGCACCGGCTTGCCGGCGGAAGCGGCGGCCAAGGCCTCGGCCGGGAAAGGCCACAGGCTGACCGGGCGGAAGACAGCAGCATTGACGCCCGCCTCACGGGCCAGGCGGACGCCTTCGTAGGCGATGCGGGCCATCCCGCCGTAGGCGACGACGATCAGGTCGGCACCGGGGTCCACGTCGGTGAAGCGCAGGGCGGCGGTGGCCAGGGCCTGCTCTTTCCGCTGCAGTCCCTGCTCGGCGGCCAGGGCGCCGTCGGGCTGGCGGCGGCTGTGCAGGACGTTGCGTTCCCGGCCCCGCATGCCGTTCGCTGCCCAGGGCTTGGCCGTCAGGTGACCGAGGGTCATCGGGCCTTTGGGGGTGGTGATCGGTTCGACGATCTGGGCGACCAGGCTGTCGACGAGGAGCAGCACCGGGCTGCGGTGCGTATCGGCCAGCTCGAAGGCACTGGCGGTCAGGTCGTACATCTCCTGCACGCCGGAAGGCGCCCAGACGGGGATGGCGACGCCCTCGACGCCGGCACAGGCTTGTAACAGACCTTCCTGAGACGGTTGCAGGCCACCGGTGCCGGGTCCGGAGCGGGTGAACCAGGCGAGGACGAGGGGCAATTCCTCGGCGACGAGGTAGGACAGGGTCTCCCCGGCCAGGCCGAAGTCGCTGCCGGCGACGCTGGCCAGCACCCGGGCCCCGGCGGCGCTGGCGCCCATGGCCATGGCCAGGGCACTGCGGACACTCTCGGCTTGGGCGAAGACACCGGAGACTTCCGGCAGGCGGCGGGCCAGGTAGGAGACGAGCTCCGTCTGCGGGGCGTGCGGGTAGCCGAAGAAATGGCGCATGCCGGCCCGGACGGCGCCTTCGGCGAGGGCTTCACCCCCTTGATACATGCGGTCGATGGCGGCGGTCATGGCTGGTCCTTCCGCAGGCGGGGCGGGATCAGGCGGCTGGCTTTGCCGATCTGGCGGCCCATCCAGTAGAAGGCGCCGGCGACGTTGCTCTCCACGGCATCGGCGGGTATCAGGGCGTCGTGGGGGCAGATGGCCACGCAGTCCAGCTTGTTGAGGCAGTACTGGGCATCGACCATCAAAACGGGTTGCTCGCCTCGACTGTTGAGGGCGGGGCCGGCGACGAACAGGTTGTTCGGGCAGACCGGGATGCACAGCCCGCAGCCCGTGCAGCGGTCGGCATCGACGGTAACGTGTGTGGCCATGGGCGTCTTCTTCTGTCAGGGAATTTCTGGCCGCAGCGGGGTCGGCGGGTGCTTTCCCGTGGCGCCATGGCAGTATAACCCACCTGTCATCCCGCTCATCCGGGTGCGGCACGGGCGGGCGGCCCTTTTCCGTCAGGGGGCGTTGCTGGTCGTGGTCGTTGATGTCGGCAGTGGGGCCTGCAGCTGCACGTTTCGCAGGGGATTGATCTGGCCGACGAGGGGCAGTGCGGCGTTGTTCGTCACGGTGAAGCTGCCGGGTACCCGGAGCAGGGCCGTCAGGCCGAGCGTGGTCAGGGCGGCATTGTTGTTGATGGTCAGGTTGCTCGCGACGGACGTG
>JACMPN010000381.1 GCA_014377495.1 Candidatus Sericytochromatia bacterium | reverse complement strand
ACCGGCGGCACCGGACTCGGCCCCCGGGACATCACCCCCGAGGCCACCCGCCAGGTGATCGCCTTCGAGGGGCCCGGGATGGCCGAGGCGATGCGGACCGCCGGGATGGCCAAGACGCCGCTGGCCATGCTCAGCCGGGCCGTCGTCGGCGTGCGGGGCCGCATGCTGATCGTCAATTTGCCCGGCAGCCCCAAAGGGGTGGCGGAGAACCTGGCAGCCATCCTGCCTGCCCTCGCCCACGCCGTCGATATCCTGCGCAGCCGGGTGACCCGGCACGATGAGCCGCCGGCATGAGCGGAGCGAACGAGGGACAGAGCGGAGCGGCCGGGTTTGACAGTGAATTGAGCCATTTTGACGCCTCGGGCCGGGCCCGCATGGTCGATGTCGGCGACAAGCCCGTGACGGGGCGCGTCGCTATCGCCGCCGGCTCGGTCCGCATGGAACCGGCCACCCTGGCGATGATCCGGGCCGGGACCCATGCCAAAGGCGACGTCCTCGCCGTCGCCCAGGTGGCGGCCATCATGGGCACCAAACGCACGGCGGATCTCATCCCCATGTGCCACCCGCTGGGCATCGATGCCGTGGACGTCCGCTTTACCCTCAGCGACGAACCGGCCCGGGTGGACATCGAAGTCCGGGTGCGGGTCGCCGGCCGCACCGGCGTCGAGATGGAGGCGATGACCGGCGTGATGACCGCAGCGCTGACCATTTACGACATGTGTAAGGCCGTGGATCGGGCGATGGTGATCGATCACGTGCGCCTGATCGCCAAAACCGGCGGCAAACGTGGCGATTGGCGCCGGGTGGATCCAGTCCCTACACCGACCCCAGCCGCAGAGCAGTGAGGCAGGGACATGGCTACCACACGGCATCGCCTGGCTCCGGGAGCGCCGTCAGCGCTTCATCAGTGGTTTTTCCCTGGTCGGGATCGCCATCCTCTGCTGTGACCCGGCGGGGATATTGATCGGTTACGGCTGTGGCCTGCTGGTCTTTGGCGACACGGGATGGATGACCTGATGGCCAAGCCCGATCGGCTCTAAACCGCCGTCACGGTCTGAGGGGCCAACCGGTCATGTTGGCCGGAACTGCAGCAGTCGTCCACCCAGACTTCACCGCCGACAAAGACCTCGCGCTTCCAGATGGGCACCTCGGCCTTGACGGCATCGATGCCGTACCGGGCGGCGTCAAAGGCCGTGTCCCGATGGGTGGCGGCGATACCGACAAACACCGCCACCTCGCCAATCTCCAGCCGCCCCGTCCGATGGATCAGAGTCACCCGTTGTACGGGCCAGCGTTGGCGAATCGTCGCAGCGATCCGCTCCAGCTGGGCCACGGCCATCTCGGCATAAGCCTCGTACTCCAGGTACAGGACCTCACGGCCTTTGTTGTGATTGCGCACGGTGCCGGCAAAGGTGACGAGCCCACCGGCCGTGTCCGCATGCAGACTGGCCTCAGCCGCCACCAGATCGATCGTCGCCGTCGTCAGCGCAATCATCTCAACCGCCGCTCACAGGCGGGATCAGGGCGACCTCTTCGGGTCCTGAAAACACGTAACCCTCGGCCACGAAGGCCAGGGAGGCGGCGACCCGCACACTGGGCAAAAAGGGCGCCAAGGCGGGACTGGCGATGCCCACGGCGGCCTTGAGACCGGCAGCGGTGGTCCCGACGGGGATCTCAACGGTGACGGCATCACCGCCGTGGGCCTCACGCAGCATGGCGAACAATCGGACGGCGACTTGCAATGGCAGAACCTCAGATGACGGGACCGGACGAACCGGGGCGAGCAGACGACGACCGCCGCTCAGATGGAGCGGCGGTCGGAAGCCGAACAAGCATGACCCGCAGGGCCGTGGCCCGGGGGCAGGACTCGTGGCGGGAGCTTACTTCGTGACGGACGCAACCGGCGCCGGGGCGACTTCGGCCGGGGCGTCGGCGGCATGCACCGAGGCTTCGACTTCCTTGACGCCTTTTTTGAATTCGCGGATGCCTTTGCCGATCGAGCCGGCCAGGGCTGGGATCTTCGCCGGGCCGAACAGCAACAACACGATGCCGCCGATCACCAACAACTCAGGGCCACCAAGTCCGAACATGGAGTCACTTCCTTACGTCAGCTACAGCAATGCTGTATACCTTCCCATCTTACCAGAACACCGGCCAGATCCGACTCGCCGCAGACCCGCCAACGCCCGCTCAGGGCGGATCTAGGGCCCTACGGCTACGTCACCGGCGGGCCTGGCGGCCCGGATCAGGTCCCGATACAGGTAAGCACTCGGCCGCCACGTACGGGGCATGCCCAGGGCGGCCCGATCCACGTGCATCAGGCCGAAGGCCGGCCGAAACCCGTCTGCCCACTCGAAATTGTCCAACAGGGACCAGTGGTAGTACCCCCGCAGATCGATGCCGTCCGCCATGGCCGCCCGCAGCCCCTGAAACGTGGCGGTGAGCAGTGCCGACCGCTGCCGGTCGCTGCGGTCGGCTGTGCCGTTTTCGGTGACGACGACGGGAAGGTGGTAAGGCCGGAGCGTGAGCAGGGCCTCATGGAGACCCTCCGGGTAATATTCCCAGCCCAGGTCGTTCACCGGGGCCCCGGCCGTGACCAGCTGGTCGCTGCTGTCAAAGACTGACTGGCGCCAGCGGGTGTAGTAATTCAACCCGATGAAATCCACGCTGCCCGCCAACTCCGGCACCGTTTCGTCCCGGCTGGTGACGCCCGGCGCCCAGACCCGGATGCGGCCCGTCACCTGAGCCTCGATCGGCATCCGGTTGAACAGGTTGTCGACCAGGTAGGCCTTGAGGTGATCGAGGGGATTCCAGCGATTCTGGGGGGCGAACAGGGCAATGTGATTGGCGATCCCCACCCGGGCCGTCGGATCGAGGCGGTGGATGGCCCGGCTGGCCTGACCGTGGGCCTTGAGCAGGTTGATGATCGCCGTGATCGCCTCGTCCCGGTTCTTGTGTCGCGGCGGCCAGAGGCCGATGTCGTAGGCGTGGAAACCATAGACGTTCGGTTCGTTCAGGGTGATCCAGTCGCGGACCTGGCCCTGGTAACGGGCGACGACCGCCTCGACGAATGTGACCCAGGCGGCGCCGGTGCGGGGATTTAGCCAGCCGCCCTGGGCCATCGTCCATTGGGGATTCGTGAAATGCCAGAGGGTGACCATCGGCCGCAGGTGATGCCTGGCCAGGCTGGCGAAAACGGCGTCGTAATGCCGCCAGGCCGCTTCGTCATAATGCCCCTGGGTGGGCTCGATGCGACTCCACTCGATGGACAATCGATGGGCCGTATGGCCCATGGCCGCTGCCTCAGCGAAGTCCCGGTCGAATTGGTGGTAGTGGTCCACGGCCTCACCAGACCGGTCCCCATGGGCGATCGTGCCCGGCTGCTGCTCGTGCAGCCACCAGTCGTTCGTCGTGTTGCCGCCCTCGACCTGGTGGGCGGCGGACGCCGCACCCCATTGGAAAACAGCGGGGAACGGCACGCCGACCGGCTGGGGACGTGGCTGGCAACCGGGCATGCACCCGATGAGCGTCAGCAGTCCCGTCAGAACCGAGCGACCTCGTGGCTGCCACATCACCGCCCCCTTTCTCGACTGTGCCGGATTTCCGTTCGGCCCGGCGGACAGGCGTTGCGACCGGTCAATCGTCGGCGCACGGGGGCAGTCCTGACTTACAGGGTACACCGGCGCCCGCCCGGCGGCGTCTGGGGCACGGGGCGTGGCGCCTTGGTATGATCCAGCCATGCCGAAACGTCTGCGCCCCCAAAAGCCGAAACCGCCACGTCCCCCCAAGCCGCCGGGTCTGCTCCCCATCATCGTCACCCGGCTGCGCCCGTGGATTTTGGCCAGTGCCTGTTTCCTCGCCGTGATCACCGTGCTGTCGGTATTGCTCGGCCCCATCCTGTCCGGAAAGGAAAAACCGGCCGTGGCCGCTGCCACCCGACTGACGGCGCCGGAATTCCCGGAGGGCCTGAGCTGGCTGAACACGAGGCAGCCACTGACGCTGCGGGACCTGCGCGGCAAAGTCGTCCTGCTCGATTTCTGGACCTACGCCTGCATCAACTGTCAGCACGTCATCCCGGACCTGAAGCGGCTGGAAGCCAAGTACCCCAAGGAACTGGTCGTCATCGGGGTCCATTCGGCGAAATTCCCCACGGAAAAGGGCACGGACAACATCCGCCAGGCCGTCCTGCGCCACGGCGTGCGGCATGCCGTCGTCAACGACAAGGACTTCGAGATCTGGCGGCGCTACACCGTGAAAGCCTGGCCCACCCTCGTCCTCATCGACCCGGCCGGCAAGATCGTCCTGCAGAAATCCGGCGAAAACGCCTTCAGCGCCTTTGACGGGGCGATCACCGACGTGATCACGGACTTCGACCAGCGGGCACAACTGACTCGCGAACCGCTCACCCTGCATCCCGAAACGGTCAGAGCCTCCAAGCGGCCGCTGGCCTATCCCGGCAAGATCGTCGCCGATGATGCCAACCACCGGCTGATCGTCGCCGACACCAACCACAACCGCATCGTTGTGCTCGGCCTGCCGGGCCACAACGTGCAGACGGTGATCGGTTCCGGGGCGGAAGGCGCCGGGGACGGCAATTTCGAAGCGGCCACCTTTCACCATCCCCAGGGGCTGGCCGTCGCCGGCGACCGCATCTTCGTCGCCGATACGGACAACCACCTGATCCGCCAGATCGACCTGGTCACCCGGGAGGTGACGACCCTGGCCGGCAACGGCAAGCAGGTGTTCAGCCAGTCAGGCGGCAAAGCCCGGCAGATCCCCCTGAACTCGCCCTGGGACCTGGTCAGGATCGGCGAGACGCTCTACGTCGCCATGGCCGGCAACCACCAGATCTGGGCCCTCGACCTGAAGGCCGGCATGATGGCCCCCTATGCCGGCAGCGGCCGGGAAGCCCGTCACGACGGGACACTGACCGAGGCGGCCCTGGCGCAGCCGAGTGGGATCACGACCGACGGCAAGCGGCTCTATGTCGCCGACTCCGAGACCAGCAGCATCCGCTGGATCGATCTGCCACCTGGCAAAAAAGTGGGCACAGTGGTGGGCGTCGACCTTTTTGAATTCGGCGACCACGACGGGACGGGCAACGACGTGCGGCTGCAGCACCCGCTGGGCATCACCTGGCATGGCGGCAAACTCTACGTGGCGGACACGTACAACAACAAGATCAAGGTCGTCGACCCGGACCGCCGGACGTCCTTCACCTTTGCCGGCACCGGTCCGGCCGGTGAAGGGGACGGCATGCAGGCCCAGTTCGACGAACCGGGCGGTCTGGCCGTCGCCGATAACCGTCTCTACGTGGCGGACACCAACAACCACCTGCTGCGTTGGGTCGCCCTGTCTGGCCTGGGCACCCACACGGTGGCCCTGCAGGGTCTGAACCGGATGCCGCCGCCGCAACCGGCCGACGATGCCGGCGCCCGCACAGCCCTGACGGCACAGCGGGTGCGGCCGGGCGACCAGACGCTGCGCATCGCGGTGGACCTGCCCCGCGGATACGCCCTGAACCGGGACGCACCTTCCACGATCCGGGTGGCCGCCCATGGGAGCATCACGCTGGCGTCGGGCCGGGCAGAGGTCGTCTTCCTCCAGCCCACGATGCCCCTGATGGTCCCGGTCACCGTGACGAAACAACCCGGCCAGAGCCGGCTGACCCTCGACGTCACCCTCTACTACTGCCAGAAAGGCAAAGAAGCCCTCTGTTACGTACACGACGAGCGGCTGGAACTGCCGGTGAGCGGTGACGGGGCCCTGCACGGCCTGTCGGTAAAGCGGTCCATCACCCCGCCCTGAGGCCCAAGGGCTCAGTGACGGGACGGCACGCCGTCAGCGCCCCTCATCTGCAACGGGCACCAGGACCTCGTTGCGGCGCAGAAAGGGCAGCGTCCAGGGCGGGTCGTACCGGGCAAGGGTTGCCTCACCGGTTGGTTTCACACCGGCAGCCGCCAGGATGTCGAGCACTTCCTGGCGCCGCTGGGCGAACTCACGCTCGCCGGCAGTCCAGGAAAAGCGCAGAACCGCCACCGTGCGCATCCCCACTTCCTCCAGAACGACCCGCGAGTCGCCTGGGATTGGCAAGGTCGCCATCGTATAGCCGGCGGGCATGACGAAGGTGATCGTGCTGCGCCCGTCGACCGTGACGGCCCCGACGGGGGTGGTCATGGCAATCTTTTCGGACGCCTTGGCCGGGGCAGACTCGGTGGGGCCCGTGGCCACGGGGGTCGTCATGGCGATCTTGGCCTGGCGTGTGTTGTTGCCGAAGATATACCCCGCCAGACGGCGGAACCCCTCGTTGGTCGCCTCTGCGAGCGGGCCGTCGACGACGGTCGTCGCCCGGATCTGCGGGGCATAGCGGCGGATCTCGACCTCGCCGATCCGGCGCAGCAGCTCATAAGCAGGTTCTTCCGTCCTTGCCGACACGGTCTGCCCTCCAACCACCAGGACTGCGGCGACGACTCCGCCCGCAACCCACCACCACTTGCGACCCATCGCCAACCCTCCTTGCCAGTTTGACTTGAGGTATCGGGACCCTGATGGCCCGAACTCCTTCAATCCTACGCCCTCAATGCCCCCTGCGGTGGCCACCGATCGTGATTGACGCTGTCGGGGACGTCACGATCCCTCAGAGGGCACCGGCCCATGCAGGAGAGCGGCGGCATGGGCATGGCGTCCTGCACGGCCTGTCGGTGAAACGGACGATCACCCTGACCTGAGGGCGCCAGCCTGTTCCGCCACACCGGGACGGGTGACCCAATGGTTTGCCGACTGATACCAGTCTTGCCCTCCAAGGCACGATCGGCGCCAAGATCGCCGGGCCCCGGCGAGGGTTAAGGGGTTGTCGTACACGGCATTCGGTCGCCCGGGTGCCGATTGACTCGTCGCTGCGTCGTTACCGTTCGTCGCCGTACCGCCCCGGGTACACCTCCTCACGGTGTCTCGCATCGCCGGCCCCCCCGACACCCGGGCTCGGTCACTGGGTGGGCATCAATCCCTAATCCGCTTTACCGCAGCATTTCTTGAACTTCTTGCCGCTGAGGCAGGCGCAGGGGTCGTTGCGGCCCTGCTTTTCAGCGTCCGTCCTGACGTAGGGCGTCTGCGGACCGTGGGCATGACCGTGCCCCTCATGACCGGGGCTGCAACTGGGACCGTGGACGTGTGGCTGAGTGGCCGTTTGTGCCATGAAAAGCTCCTTCATCGGTCAAATGGCCCGTTCAGCGGACCGGTCTCGCTCCTACCATGGTGCCTTACCTGTCAAGCCGGTGGCCAGCGCGTCAGCCCCGGGGGCCAACCATCTGTTCCGGCTTCACCCAATCGGCAAACTGCTCTTCGGTGACCAGACCGAGTGTCAGTGCCGATTCTTTCAGGCTGAGGCCCTTGGCATGGGCGTTTTTGGCGATCTTGGCGGCGTTGTCGTAGCCGATGTGCGGGTTCAGGGCCGTGACCAGCATCAGCGAGTTTTGCAGGAAATGCTCGATCTTGTCGAGGTTTGGCTCGATGCCCACGGCACAGTTGTCGTTGAAGCTGACGGCCCCGTCGGCCAGCAGGCCCACGCTCTGCAGGAAGGCGTTGATGATCAGCGGCTTGAAGACGTTCAGCTCGAAGTTGCCGGAGGCCCCGCCGATGTTGATGGCCACGTCGTTGCCCATCACCTGGGCAGCCAGCATCGTCACCGCTTCGCTCTGGGTCGGGTTGACCATGCCGGGCATGATCGAGCTGCCAGGCTCGTTT
>JACMPN010000380.1 GCA_014377495.1 Candidatus Sericytochromatia bacterium | reverse complement strand
GCTGGACCGCAGCGCTGGCCTGCGCCGCATTGACACCGCGCAGGGCACGCCTGAATCGCCCGGCGCTCGCATCCGGGCCGCGCTGATGGCGCCGTTGCGTCCGGGCGAAGTACGCCTGGGCGCCGATTCGCGCGCCACCCTCGTCTACGCCGAACTGATGAAGTCGTTCAGCGCCCGTAGTGAAACCCGGACCATCTTCGAAGTTGGCCTGTTTTCGAACCTGAAGCTGCTCGCCAGCGTCGCCGTGGCCTTGGTGGCCCAGCCGTGGATGCACCACAGCGCCACCCTGCAGGCGTTTTTTAGGACCGTGAGCATGTCCTGGTTCCACTGCGGGATGCTCGTGCTCGTCGGCATGGCGCCGGTGCTGGTCCTGGAGGTGATCAAGGTCATCCGGCGGCAAGTGCGTCCAGGCTGAATGGTGCCGTCCCCAGGGTCTTGCCGGGTGCGTCAGTCGATGGGCGCGAATCGGCTCGCATGGCCCGGATATGAGACCGGGGCAGTTCGCCGTATAGAGGCCCTGGCCCCTTGCCTGCGGCGTGACCTCCGGCCCGGCCGCCCGAACCAAAAGCGGTAGCGTGTACGGAAGTATGGCGCGCTTGCTGCTTGGATCACTTGGGGTCGCCATCTGGTGTGTCAACCCGAGCAACGGGAAAATACGGACGACCGGGCCAAGCGACGGACATATCGTTATAATGCTTCATTACTTCATAAGTGCGAAAGCAGGGCGCCGATGTCGTCACCCCAGACCACGCTGATCGCCCATCGGGACCTGGGCGTCCGCCGTCGGATCGGCCACTGTCTTCAGCAACATGACGAGGCACGTGTCGTCCGAGAGTCCGTGGACGGGCTGACCACCTGTGCGATTGCCCGCCTGGAACTGCCGTTTCTCGTCTTCGTCGATCTGGCTTTGCCGCACCATTGCGGGTGGGATTCCGCCAGGTGCGTTCGGCACCACATACCGACGTGTCGGATCGTGCTCCTGATGGAAGGCCCTCTGTCAGGCGACCTAATGGCCAGGCGGATGGGCGGGATCGGTGGCAATGTCGGGACGTGGAATCGAGAGGGCCTCGTCACCCATCTGGCGGATTTCGATGACCGCCGGGCCCCCCGAGCCCGACAGGCGGCATGACCACAGGACCCGGTGACGGTCGCCGGCTGAATCGCCACAACGGGCCCCAGAACCGTTGGCACCCAGAGACCGAGCAAGGATAGGCATGACAATGGAATCCAAGGAACGACTGAATCCGGAGGCAATACCCGACAGCGGCGCGGCGGCACGGCCTGTCGTCGATCCGGTCTGCGGCATGACGGTCGAACCGGCGACGGCTCACGGTCGCACCGAGCAGGGCGGACAGACCTTCTGGTTTTGCAGCGTCGGCTGCCAAGAAAAGTTTCGACAGGACCCTGATCAATTCCTGCAGGCAGTGGCCACGCCAAGAGCCACTGCGGAAACGGAGGTGGCCACGGCGCCGGCCACGGGCCAACAGCCGGAGTACACCTGTCCGATGCATCCGGAGATCCGCCAAGCCGGGCCCGGCAGCTGTCCCAAATGCGGGATGGCGCTGGAGCCGAGCCTGCCTGTCGAGGCGAACGCCACCACCCCCGAACTGGTCGACATGACCCGCCGTCTGTGGGTCTGTGCGGCGTTCAGCGTGGTCCTGCTGGTATTGGTCATGGGCGGCATGCTGCCTGGCCTCCCCTGGGCCCACGGAAAAGACATGGGCCCCATGCAGTGGCTGGAACTGGCGCTGGCCACTCCGGTGGTCCTGTGGGGAGGCTGGCCGTTCCTGGTACGAGGCTGGCAATCGCTGGTCAACCGCAGCCCGAACATGTTCACCCTGATCGCCCTCGGCGTTGGCGCTGCCTATGTCTACAGTGTGATTGCCGTGCTTGCACCCGGTATTTTCCCGGCGACGTTCCGTGCAGCCGACGGGAGCGTCGAGGTCTATTTCGAGGCTGCCGCCGTCATCGTCGCTTTGGTCCTTTTGGGGCAGGTGATGGAATTGCGGGCCCGTGGTCTGACCAACTCGGCCATCCGGGCCCTGCTGGATCTGGCGCCGAAAATGGCCCGGCGGTTGAACGCCGATGATCGCGAAGAAGACGTGCCGCTGGAGCAGGTCAAGCCAGGTGACCGGTTGCGGGTGCGGCCAGGCGAAAAGGTCCCGACCGACGGTGTCGTGCTCACCGGCACCAGTGCCGTCGACGAGTCGATGATCAGCGGCGAGCCGATCGCGGTGGAAAAGCAACCGGGTGCCGCCCTGATCGGGGCGACGGTGAATGGCAACGGGTCACTGGTGATGCGGGCCGACCGTGTCGGTGGCGAGACGCTGCTGGCGCAGATCGTCGCCATGGTCGCGGCGGCCCAGCGCAGTCGGGCCCCGATCCAACGCGTGGCCGACCAGGTAGCCGCCTATTTCGTCCCCGCTGTCGTCTTGGTTGCGGTGTTGACGCTGGTTGTCTGGGGCCTCTTCGGACCCGAACCACGCCTGGCACATGGCATGATCAGTGCCGTCGCCGTGCTGATCATCGCCTGCCCCTGTGCCCTCGGCCTGGCAACCCCGATGGCGATCATGGTGGCGATGGGCAAAGCCGCCACCAACGGGGTGCTCTTCAAAAACGCCGAGGCAATTGAAACGTTGCGCCAGGTGGACACGCTCGTCGTGGACAAGACCGGCACCCTGACGCAGGGCAAGCCCAAACTCGTTGGGGTTGTGACGCTACCGGGTGGTGACGAGGCGGCCTTGTTGCAATACGCCGCTAATCTGGAACGGGGGAGCGAGCACCCCTTGGCGGCAGCCATCGTGCAGGGGGCCGACGAACGGGGCCTGCCCCTCGTTGCCGCGACAGACTTCGTAGCGGTGACCGGTAAAGGCGTGACCGGGTCGGTTGGCGGGCGTCGCATCGCCCTCGGCAATCAGGCGCTCCTGGATGAACTCAAGATCGCCCCGGGCGATTTGGCGGCCCGGGCGGAAGCCATGCGGACGGAAGGAACCACAGTCATGTTCGTGGTCGTCGACGGGCAAGCGGCAGGTACCATCGGCGTCGCCGATCCTATCAAGGATACGGCTGCCGAAGCCATCCGCCAGCTCAGGGCCGAAGGCACCCGCATTGTCATGATCACCGGCGACAACCGGACGACGGCGTTGGCAGTGGCCAAGCGTCTCGGTATCACCGATGTCATTGCCGGTGTGTTGCCGGCCCAAAAGGCGATCGAAATCAAGCGCCTGCAGCAAGAGGGGAGGTTCGTGGCGATGGCCGGTGACGGCATCAACGACGCCCCGGCGCTGGCCCAGGCTCAGGTGGGTATCGCCATGGGCACCGGGACCGACGTGGCGATTGCCAGTGCCGGCGTGACTCTCGTCAAAGGGGATCTGAACGGCATCGTGCGGGCCCGCAAATTAAGTCGGCTGACGATCCGCAACATTAAACAGAACCTGTTCTTTGCCTTCATCTACAACGCCGTCGGCGTGCCGGTGGCAGCGGGCATTCTGTACCCCTTTTTCGGCATCCTGCACAGCCCGATGATCTCCGCCGCCGCCATGAGCTTCAGCTCGGTCTCCGTCATCGCCAACTCGTTGCGGCTGCGCCGTGTGACGTTATAAAGGAGGCACAACATGAAACGCATGGGCATGGCGCTGGGGCTCGCCTCTTTTGTGGTTGTGGTCGGGGCCGCGCTCTTGTTTTTTGGTGGCATTTTGCCATTCGCGTTCAGTCGTCACAATGGCATGGTGAGCGGCACGGTTTGGGTGGCCAACGAAGCGGGAAACAGCATCACCGCCATTGATGCCAGTACGAATCGGGTGCTCACGACGTTGTACGGCATCAAGGGTCCGCACAATCTTCAGGCTGCGCCCGACGGCAAAAGTGTCTGGGTCGTGAGCGGCCACGACGGGCTCGTCGTGAGGATTGATGCGGCGACCTATCAAGTCCATGGCATTGTCCCGACGGGCAAAGAACCTGCCCACGTCATTCTGACGCCCGATGGCAAGACCGCCTATACGACGAACGGTGGCGATAACACCGTTACGGCGATTGATGTAGGGACGATGAAAGTCGTGGCCACCATTCCCGTCGGTACATCCCCACATGGTTTGCGTCCCAGTCCCGATGGGCGGTGGCTCTATGTCGCCAATGCCAAGGATACGAAATTGAGCGTGATTGACATCGCGACACAGACAAACGCCGCCGACATCGCCGTCGGGGCAAAGCCCGTCCAGGTCGCCTTTTCACCCGACGGCAAGTCCGTGTATGTCTCGTTGAACGGCGAGAATGCCGTCGGCAAAGTCGATGTTGCGTCGCGGCGGCTGGTCGGCAAGGTCACTGTTGGCAGCGGGCCGATTCAGGTTTTCGTCACGCCTGACAACAAAGATATCCTGGCGGCGAATCAGGGCACTCGGGAAAATCCCGGCACAACCCTCTCGATCATCGACGCCGCGACGTTTACTTTGGTCAAGACCCTGCAAACGGGCAAGGGCGCCCACGGTGTCGTCGCTGATCCCTCCGGCAAACAGGCTTACGTCACCAATATCTACGGAAACGATCTCGCCGTCATCGACCTGGCGACGCGGCAGGTCGTGAAATCAATTCCGACGGGCAAAGCGCCAAACGGGGTGAGTTTTTCGTCATTTACCGTGGCCGCTCCACGTGTCCAGATACACCTGTCGCTGCCGGAAAAACCACGCCCGATGCCGGCGATGACTATGCCGTAATCAATGAAGGCAGGGGCAGGTGTCCCGGGAGTTGATCCATGAAATCGCCATTGGCCCACGTCTTGACGATCAACGGCGGCTCGTCGAGCATCCGGTTCGCCGTTTATGAGGCGGGTGAGACGATGCGGCGACTGCTCGCCGGAAAAATCGATCGCATTGGTTTGAGCAAGACGATTCTGACCGTCAGCGACGTGACTGGCACCCCGCAGGCCCCGCAGCCTGTAAAAGCGGTTGATCACCGCTCGGCAGCGGGTTTTTTGCTGGACTGGCTGGAGGCGCAGCCGCGCTTTGCCTCGGTCAAAGCCGCCGGACACCGTGTCGTGCATGGCATGACGCATTTCGAGCCGGCACGGGTGACGCCGAAACTGCTGAGCGAGTTGCACCGGATCACACCGTATGCCCCCGATCACCTGCCCCACGAAATCGCCCTGATCGAGGCATTGTTGCAGCGGCACCCCAAAATGCCCCAGGTGGCCTGCTTTGATACGGCCTTTCATCGCACCATGCCGCCGGTCGCCAGGCTCCTGCCGATCCCCCGGCGTTATGCGGCAAAGGGCGTCGAGCGCTACGGCTTCCATGGTCTCTCCTATGCCTATCTGATGGAGGAACTCGGCCGCATCGACCCCGCAGCAGTGAAAGGCCGTGTGATCCTCGCCCATCTCGGCAATGGGGCCAGCCTTGCTGCCGTGCGTGACGGTGAGAGCATCGACACCAGCATGGGCTTCACGCCTGCCTCCGGACTGGTGATGAGCACCCGAGCCGGTGACCTGGATCCCGGCCTGGCTTACTATCTGGCCCGCACCGAAAAGATGACGCCGGCGCAGTTTCAACGGATGGTGAACCATGAATCCGGGCTGCTCGGCGTATCCGGGACCAGTTCCGACCTGCGTGACCTGTGCGCCAGAGAAGCCGATGACGTTCGGGCGGCCGAAGCCGTGGCCCTGTTTTGCTACCAGGTACGCAAATGGATCGGTGCCTTTGCCGCCGCCCTCGGCGGCCTGGACACGCTGATATTCTCGGCCGGCATCGGTGAAAACTGCCCGTCCGTGCGCGCCCGCATCTGCCAGGACCTCGGATTTCTCGGTATCGCCTGGCACGAAAGCCGCAATGCGGCGCATGCCCCGGTGATCTCGACCGACGCCAGTCAGGTCGTGGTGCGGGTCATGCGCACCGACGAAGAAACGATGATCGCCAGGTCGGTCAGCCGCCTCCTGCACCTCGGGCCAGCCGCCTCGGGCTGAACCGTGAAACCCCGGTCGTCCGTCCCGATTACGGGGTCGTGTCGGCGTTGGTCACCCCCCACTGCCAGTTGCGGATTTCCGGCAGGTCCCTGCCGTATTCGACGATGTATTGCCGGTGCTCGATCAGTTTGCCTGCGAGCTTTTGCTTCAGGTCGAGGCCCTTGTCGCCGGTCTGCGGCAGGCGGTGGACGGTATCCATGGCGAGATGGAAGCGGTCGATGTCGTTCAACACCGTCATGTCAAAAGGTGTCGTGATCGTGCCTTCCTCTTTATAGCCGCGGACGTGGATGTTGTCGTGGTTCGTGCGCCGGTAAGTCAGCCGGTGGATCAACCACGGATAGCCGTGGAAGGCGAAGATGACCGGCTTGTCGCTGGTGAAGAGGGCATCGAAATCCAGGTCGGTCAATCCGTGCGGGTGCTCGGTGGGTGGTTGCAGCTTCATGAGGTCGACGACGTTGACCACCCGGATTTTCAGATCGGGCAGGTGCTCCCGCAAAATGGCGACCGCGGCGAGGGTCTCCAACGTGGGAACGTCGCCGCAGCAGGCCATGACCACGTCAGGGTCCTCGCCCTGGTCGTGGCTGGCCCACTGCCAGATGCCGATGCCTGCGGTGCAGTGCTCGATGGCGGCGGCCATCGTCAGCCACTGCGGCGCCGGGTGTTTGCCGGCGATGACGACGTTGACATAATGGCGGCTGCGCAGGCAGTGGTCCATCACCGACAGGAGACAATTGGCATCCGGCGGCAGGTAAACCCGCACGACCTCGGCCTTTTTGTTGACGACAAGGTCGATAAATCCGGGATCCTGGTGGGTGAAACCGTTGTGATCCTGCCGCCAGACATGCGAGCTGAGCAGGTAGTTGAGGCTCGAAATCGGCGCCCGCCACGGGATCTCGGCGGTGACCTTCAACCATTTGGCGTGCTGGTTGAACATGGAATCGATGATGTGAATGAACGCTTCGTAGCAGTTGAACAACCCATGCCGCCCGGTCAGCAGATAGCCCTCCAGCCAGCCCTGACACTGGTGTTCACTGAGCATCTCCATAACCCGGCCGGCGCGGGCGAGGTTGGTGTCAATGGGCCAAATCTCGGCGTTCCACTGCTTGTCGGTCGCCTCGTACACCGGCGGGGCGAGTCGATTCGACGCGGTCTCATCCGGCCCAAAGATGCGAAAGTTGTCGGGGTTTCGACGGATGACTTCGGCCAGGTAGCCGCCGAGCACCCGCGTTGCCTCACTGTGCGTCGCGCCGGGTTCCGGCACATCGACGGCAAAATCCCTAAATTCGGGCAGGTGCAGATCGCGGCGCAGCAGCCCGCCGTTAGCGATGGGGTTGGCGCTCATGCGCAGGTCGCCGCGCGGGGCGAGGTCTGTTATTTGGGCGACGGGAGCACCGCCCTGGTCGAACAGGTCTGTTGGGCGGTAGGACAGCATCCACTGTTCGAGTAGGGCCGTGTGT
>JACMPN010000379.1 GCA_014377495.1 Candidatus Sericytochromatia bacterium | reverse complement strand
TCCTCGGCGCCGCCGGCCTGCGGATCGCCGCCACCTGCGTGCGGGTCCCGGTGATGCGGGCCCATGCCGAGTCCGTCAACCTGACCTTCAGCAAGTCTTTGTCCGAGAGCGTGGCCCGAGAGCTGTTGGCCCAGGCGGCGGGCGTGCAACTGGTCGACGACCGGGCGGGCAACACCTTCCCGATGCCACTGACGGCCTCGGGCACCGACCCTGTCTACGTTGGCCGGATCCGCCAGGACGTCTCCCAGGACGATGAACGGGGTCTGGAGATGTTCATCTGCGGTGATCAACTGCGCAAAGGGGCGGCCCTGAACGCCGTGCAGATCGCCGAACTTCTCCGGTAATGCCGCTGTACCGCCAGTTTCATCCCGGGCCCATCAAAAGAGGAGTACACCCATGCGTCCGTTAGGTCGACTGATGACCGCAATGGTGACCCCATTCACGGCCGAAGACACGGTGGACCACGCCCAGTTGGCCGAGCTGACCCGCCGGCTGATCGCCGAAGGCAGCGATGGCCTCGTGGTCACGGGCACCACCGGCGAAGCACCGACGCTGTCGCCCACCGAAAAAGTGGCCGTCTGGCAGACTGTCGTCGCTGCGGCTGGAGCGACACCCGTGATTGCCGGTGTCGGCACCAACGACACGGCAGCATCGATCGAGTTGGCCAAACAGGCCGAGGCCGTGGGCTGCGAAGGCCTGCTCGCCGTGAACCCGTACTACAACAAGCCAAACCAGGCAGGCCTGTTTCAGCATTTCCAGGCGATCGCCGTCTCGACCTCCCTGCCCCTGATCCTTTACAACCATCCGCCGCGGACGGGCGTCTGCATCGAACCGGAGACCCTCGCCCGGCTGGCGGAGTTGCCGAACGTCGTCGGCATCAAGGACTCGAGTTGCTCGCTGGAGCTGGTCAGCCAATACCGGCGGGTGACGCCGGAGCCCTTCCGCATCTGGAGCGGAGACGACCTGCTGACCCTGCCGATCCTCAGTGTGGGCGGTCATGGCGTCATCTCCGTCACGAGCCACGTTGCCGGCCAGGCGATCCGGCAGATGCTGATCGCCTGGGAGCGGGGCGATGTGGCGACGGCCCGTCGGCTGCATCTGGACCTGCTGCCCCTGCACAAGGCATTGTTCATGGCCCCAAGTCCGGCCCCAACCAAGGCCGCCCTGGCGCTGTTGGGCTTCCCGGTCGGGGGTGTCCGTCTACCCCTGACAGCGGCAGACGCTGCCTTGCAGACCCTCCTGAAGGACTTGCTCGTGCCCTGGCGCCACGAAGCCCTCGCCGCCCTCTAGCCGCACACGCAGCACGCATCGACGGTCGCCCTGAAAATGGTCGGCCGTTGGTCTTTTTCACGCGCTCGCCCGCTCTGTGCATCAGATCAAGCGCTAAGTTGTAAGCCCAGTCACTGCCGTTGCCGTTTGCCTTTGGCAGGATGATGCCGGTTACCACAGACGGGGGAGTGAGCATGGACATCAGGTCGATCGTCGTCGAGCGCGCAGATGCCAACAGCTTTTGTGGCCTGCTCACCGTGCGGGACATGGCAGGTGCCAGCCGGATCTGGTGGTCTGTCGAGCGCATCGACGAGCATCGGGTCCGGGTCGGTTTCGTCCAGGGTGAGCGGGCAGACTGGCTGGCGTTTGTCGAGACGCATGCCCCGATCCTGAGCGACGGCATCCTGACGGCCATCGCCCACCGGCGGCGGCTGGCGGCGATTGCCTGAAACATCAAGTCATTCGCCCCTATCTTCCACTGAAAACGCCCCGTATAATAAGGAAGCGAGCGGATTGGCGTTCGCTGGGTTTCGGCTCGTGCAGCCCGTTGGGTGAGCCGCCAGGTGGATTGTGAGTCTTGGAGCGCGTCGTCGTCGGACGGCGCTGAGCAGCATCCGGTTAGTCGGCATTTTCCTGCTTGACAGGGGGGTGGCCGCCGCGGCGTTTCCGCCAGCGCAGACAGGATCGCCTGCAGGGTAAAAGTGAGCGGAGATGCGGTTTTCCTGGCTCGACCTGCTAGACATCGCGATCGTCAGCTACATCCTATATCGGCTCTTTTTGCTGATCAAGGGGACGCGGGCGGTCCAGCTGCTGCGTGGCCTGATTGTGCTGCTCGTTTTTTATTACGCCGCCGACTGGCTGGAGCTGCGCACCATCAAGTTCCTGATGCAAAACGCCGGCATCATGGTCATCGTCGCCATCCCCATCGTCTTCCAGCCGGAGATGCGGCGGGCCCTGGCCCATCTCGGGCAGGGCCGGACCCTGTTTCCGTCCGAGCCGATGTTCACCAAAGGCAAAGAGTTCTTCGAGTTGATCGACACCCTCGTCGTCACTGCCCGGCAGCTTTCCACCCGGCGGATCGGGGCCCTGATCGTCATCGAGCGGGAGACCGGCCTCAACGAATACGTCGAGACCGGCACCCCGATCGACGCCAAACTGTCCAGCGAATTGCTGCTCTCGATTTTCCTGCCGGCCAGTCCGATCCACGACGGGGCGATCATCGTCCGCGGGACCCGCCTGGTCGTCGCCGGCGCCGTGCTTCCCCTCTCCGAAAACATGCGGGCCGCCCTGAGCCCCCGCCAGCACCTCGGCACCCGCCACCGGGCCGCCCTGGGACTTTCCGAGGTTTCGGACGCCATCTGCCTAATCGTTTCCGAAGAGACGGGGGACATCTCCGTCGCCCTTCAGGGCCGCCTGCACCGTCACCTCAGCGAAGAATCCCTCCAAAAGCTCCTCTTGAGTCACTTTCAGCCGGAAGTGCGGGGGACGTCGCCATTGACGCCGCTGTTGCGTGGTTTGGGCCGGCGCGAGAGTTGATTTTGGGCCCCGGCGCCCGTTTGGCTCGGGGCGCCGAGCCCTGGCTCGGCGTCCAGCCGGGGTGTACACTGGGGGGACGCACCGGGTGCAGTGTTTGCCGGACCACCGTTGCCAGAGGAGATGCTGCATTGTTTTCGGGCCAGTTCGTGCGTACCGGTCCGGTGACCTCCGATCTCCTCGTCGGGCGGGCGGTCGAGATGGGCGTCGACGTGGCGCAGCTGCCCCGGCATATCGCCTTCATCATGGACGGCAACGGCCGTTGGGCCCGTCGCCAGGGCAAGAACCGGACCTACGGCCACCGGGCTGGCGTTAAGACCGTCCGTGAGCTCGTCAAGGCCTGCCGGGCGATCGGCGTCCAGGTGATGACCGTCTTCGCCTTCAGCACCGAAAACTGGCGCCGTCCCGGCGACGAAGTCAACTTTCTGATGTGCCTCTTCGAGGACGTCATCAAAAACGAACTGAAGGAGCTGGCCAGCAACAGCGTCCAGATCCGGTTCATCGGGGAACGCTCCGGCCTGTCCACCAAGTTGCAGCAGATCATGCGGGACGCCGAAATTGAGACGGCTGCCAACAACCGCCTGATCCTGAACGTGGCCATCAACTACGGCGGCCGCAATGAGATCCTGCGGGCCGTCGCCCGGATCGCCGAGCAGGCCCGGCTGGGGCAGATCGCCCCGGAAGCCATCGACGAGGCCCTCTTCGACAGTCACCTCGATACAGCTGGTCAGCCCGATCCCGATCTGGTCATCCGCACGGGCGGCGAGGCCCGCCTCAGCAACTACCTGCTCTGGCAGCTGGCGTATGCGGAGATCTACGTCACCGACACGATGTGGCCCGAGTTCGGAGACGATGGCCTCTTCCGGGCCATCGTCGACTATC
>JACMPN010000378.1 GCA_014377495.1 Candidatus Sericytochromatia bacterium | reverse complement strand
GCTGGGGCGTGCTTGGGTCCCGTTCACAAGATTTTGGGTGTTCGGCCGAGCAGAGCCACAGACCTTTCGCCGTCACCCTGGCTCACACCTGGGTGGCGTCGGATATCCGATTGGGCTGGGGACGTTCCGGCGCCGCAGTATGCCCGACGGCATTGGGACGGCCCGCACTGAGCGCTCCTGCCAAACGATGGCCCCTGCGGCGCGACCAAAAAGCGGGGAAACCCTTTGAGGCTCCCCCTCTCCACCTTGGAGTGGGGGCTGGGGGGTGGGGTGCGATCGCCACCAGCCGAGACGTGCGCTCGAAGGCCACCAACACTGATTCTCTGACAGCCCCCAGCCATCGACCAACCAGCCCCGCCACCCCTTAGGCCAACCTTAAGGCAAAGTAAGGCGTCAATGAACCGATAACCAACCCAATGCGATGACGCAGGGTGGGGTTGGAGGTGGCGTTCATGTGGAAGTCCCGTGCTTTGGCAACGATGATGGCGAGTATGCTCGTGACGGCATGTGCGGCCCCGATGCCCACTGTCCGGCCCGGCGCCCTGGCCGGCAGTCAGACGACCACCGTGACGGCCCTGGCCCGCAGTGAGACTGCCGCCTTCCTCAAAGAAGAAGGCGTGCCCGTCAGTGCCGCCGAGCAGGCGGACCTGGAAAACACCTTTGCCCGGGTCGTCACCTTTGCCACGGCGCCCGATATGAGCCCGGCCCCGGCGACGAGCCCCGTCCGCGGCGCCCTGCCGGACTTCGTGGTCAATCCCGTCGCCCAGACGAATGACACGTCGTTGTACCTCGACGACAGCGAGATCTTTCCCGAGTTGTTCCGCCTGATCAGGGGTGCCAAAAAGCGCATCCAGGTCAGCTACTTCCTGCTCGGCGGTGACATCGGCATGAACCTCGCCACCGCCATGGTGGAGCGGTCCAAGGCCGGCGTCGAGATCCAGATCATGCTCGACCCCAAGCTCGGCCTCAGCGGCGACGTCGCCGACGGCGTGGCCCGGGTGGTTGCTTACCTGAAGGCCAACAACGTCAATTTCAAGCTCTACCCCCTGGCCTTGTTCGGGGCGATGCCGAACAGCATTCAGCGCAAGTTCCAGATCAACCACAACAAGATCGCCGTGTTCGACGGTGAGACGGCCTTCGTCGGCAGCATGAACCTGGACGATCTGGCCCGCATCAACCACGACCTGATGGTCCGCATCGAGGGTCCGACGGCCAAAGAGTACTCGGCGATGCTCGACGAGGAGTGGGCCTTCGGTACGCTCCTGGCCCGGGGCGGCATGGCCACCCAGGCGGTCAGCCAGGTCCGCATCACGCAGACGGCCCCCCAGCAGCGGAACACCAAGGAAAGTCTTCTGAAAATCATCGCCGGGGCGCAGCGCAGCATCCACGTGGCGATGTACGAGTTCGGCGATGCCGACATGGCGGCCGCCCTGTGCAACGCCTACAAGCGGGGCATCGACGTGCGGGTGATCCTCGATCCCAAGGGTGCGGCGTTGACCAAGTACGGGGCCGGGATCATGCCCGACGGCATGCCGAACATCCTGCCCGCCCGGGAACTGCTGAAGGTCGGCGCCCAGGTCCGCTGGTTCAAGCCCTGGCGTTTCAACCAGGAACTGCACATGAAGGCCATGGTCGTCGATGGTCGGACCCTCGTCGCCGGGTCGACGAACTGGACCACCAATGCCTTTACCCGCTGGCGGGAGACGAGCTTCATCGTCGATGGTGGTGCAGCCCTGGCCTTTGAAGACGAATTCACCCGCATGTGGAACGGGACCACCGTCCGCATCGACCGGCTGAACCTCAAGCAGCGGCTCACCGCCCGGCTGTGCGAGTACATGAATCGCCGGGACATCGCGTTCTGGTAAGTCGCCTCATGTGCAAAGAGCCCCGGTCCTGATGGAGGACCGGGGCTCTTGATGTTTACAGCGGCTTGCCACCCACCCGGCGCCAGCGCCACATGGCCCAGGCCTCGTGCGCTGTGATCACCCAATTGAACACTTTCCGCTGCCATACGGGTACCGTCGGCGCCCAGTGTTTGGCAAAGAGGATCCGCCAGGAGCGATGAAACTCGCGAATGGCCACCTGCGGATTTTTGCGGGCGCTGGCACCCTTGATGTGGGTGATCGTCACCCGGGGATCGTAGCGGATGCGCCAGCCGGCCTGACCGATCCTGCGGCAGAGATCCAAATCCTCGCCATAGAGGAAGAACTGGTCGTCAAACAGCCCGACCTGGGTGAGGACATCCCGTTTGAGCAGGAAAAAGGCGCCCATGACGCATTCCACGTCGGCGGGCAAATCCTCCGGCAGGTGGCCGAGGTTGTAGTGGTTGAACTCGGATGAACGGGGAAACAGCTGCGGCAGACCAAGCTGTTTGTAAATGAGGTCCCGCAGCCGCGGAAAGCTGCGCCGACAGGCCGCATCGAGGCTGCCGTCCTCAAGGAGCACCTTCGCCGTGATGCCGCCGAGCCGGGGATCAGCCTCCAGAGCAGCGAGGAGCGGGGTCAGGGTATCCGCCGGCACGACCGTATCGGGGTTGAGCAGCAGGACGTAGGGTGAGTCCGTCTTGCGGATGGCAATGTTGTTCGCCCGGCCGTACCCGATGTTGTCCGGCAACGGCAGGAACTGCACTTCGGGGAAGGCCTCCCGCATCATCGTGCCCGTGCCGTCCGACGAGGCATTGTCGACGACCCAGACCGCAATGTCGGCCGCCTCGGCAAGGACGCGCAGGGATTGCAGGCAGCGGTCGAGGGCTTCCCGGACTTGGTAGCTGACAATGATGATGGTGATGCGGGGCATGCTAGCAGGATGCCAGGTTTTGCTCCGGGGTGACTGTGCTGAATGTTGCAAATGGCACGCGGACGTGGGCCGGATGCCAATGGGCCGGAATGCCGGTAAACTGGCCCGTGGGGTCCGTCAGGTAGCCACACCGTTGCCCCTGTTGCAAAGGAACTGCCGCATGCACCTTGCCAGTGAGCGATTGGCCGGACTGTCGATGCCTAACGGCCTGAGTGCCCCCCGGTGACGGTGCTGCATGCCTCCGTCGGTCCCGACGACATCTGGCTGCTCTGGGGTGAAAAGCCCGGTCACCAGTCGGCAGCCCGCAGCAAGTCCCGTCTGGTCGCCGCCTCGCAGGCCGAGATCCTGTCGGCGCTCGATGCGGCTGGCGTGCTCACGGAGCCGGATCCGGAGGATCCGCCCCATGCCCCCTTGTGGTTGCCTGTGGTCCGGGGGGGTGGTCTGGTCTCATCCAGTGAGAATCCGGAACTGGGGGCGCCATGCCAGGGATACCTCCTGCCCTGCCTGAAATTCCGGTGCCGTGACCTGCTCGACCTGCTGCGGCTGCTGCCGACCATACCGCCTGCCGGCGTCAGCTACGGCGATTCCCTGGCCTGGCTGCGACCCTTCTTTGCACTGGCCCTCGATATGATTGCCAAAGGGCAGCTGATTGCCACCTTCCTGCCGAGTGTGTCTCCCGGTGAACCCGACCGCTCGGTCTGGATGCCGATCCTGGAGGCACCCGACGTCATCACCCGCCTGCAGGCCCTGGCGGCAACGGCACCCGGGGTGATCACTGCCGGGGTCCCGGACGATGCAACGATGCCAGCGGCCGACAGGCTGTTGGCCGCCTGCGTCGATGACCTGGCCCGCCACTTCCTCGATGATGCGGATTGGCCGGGCCCGTCCTGGCAACGGCCCCCCGGCGCAGCGGCCAGCTGGCTGGCCTCGCTGGGCTCCCTGGAGGCGACACTGCGACTGACCTCGCCGCAGCGCCGGACCCTCCAATCCGCCCTCGCCGCCTGGCTCAGCCCGCTGTCCGGCACCGTCGCCCATGACCTGGTGCTGGTTCTGCAGGAACCGCCGGGCGACGGTGACTGGCAGCTGACGTATTGGCTACAGAGTGGGCGGGATGCCAGCCTGCTGTTGCCGGCAGCGGCGGTCTGGCATGATGGCGAGGACTGGGTCGCCGAGCTGGGCCTGCAGGCAGCGCGACCGGGATTGCTCTCCCAACTCGGCACGGCGGCGTCCGTGTACGCACCCGTGCGCCGCTCCTTGCAGGACTTGGCGCCCGCCGGGTGCGGACTGTCGCTGCCGGAGGTCGTCGATCTGCTCTGGCGGGCCATGCCGCTCCTGCAGGAGCAGGGGATCACAGTCCGGGTGCCGGACTGGTGCCGGCGGCCCACCCGGCCACGGGTCGCCGTGTGCCTGGCACCTCAGGAGTCGGCAGGCATGGGACTGTCGGCCATCGCCAGTTTCGCACTGGAAGCGGCCCTGGGGGACTGCAAGGTCGATCTGGCCGAGATCCGGGCCCTGGCGGCGGCCAAACAGTCGCTGGTCCAGGTCGGTGGCCGGTGGATGGCCGTCGATCCCGGCGATCTGGATCGTCTGGCGACGTTCATGGCGCAGCGCGGTGCGGCCGGGACGCTGACGCCCGTCGAAGTGGTGCGCCTGCAGGACGATCTTACGGAGTTGGACGGCGAGATCGAGGCCGCCGGCTGGGTCGGCGATGTCCTGTCCGGACGGCTGATCGAGCGGCTGGAACCCGTGCCGGTCCCGGACGGTTTGCAGACGACCCTGCGGCCCTATCAGCAGCGCGGCCTGGACTGGTTAGGCTTTTGCGCCAAGCTGGGGATCGGTGCCTGTCTGGCTGACGATATGGGACTGGGCAAGACGGTGCAGGTCCTGGCGCTGCTGTTGGCCGCCCGTCAGGCGGGAGAGACGGGGCCGACCCTGCTCGTCGCCCCGATGTCCGTTGTCGGCAACTGGCAGCGGGAGACGGCCCGTTTCGCCCCGGACCTGCAGGTGCATGTCCATCACGGCAGCCAGAGGGCCCAGGGTGATGGGCTGGCCAAAGCGGCCGGGACGGCGGACTTGGTCATCACGACCTACGGGCTGGTGGTCCGGGATGCCGCAAGCCTGCAAAGTGTCCGTTGGCGGCGGCTGGTGCTCGACGAAGCCCAATACGTCAAAAATCCCGAGGCCCAGCAGACCCGGATCCTGGCGACGATCGAGGCCGGGCAGCGCATCGCCCTGACAGGCACTCCGGTCGAGAACCGACTCGATGAACTCTGGTCGATCATGCGCCTGCTCAATCCGGGCTTGCTCGGCAGCCGGCAGGGCTTTCAGACCCGTTTCGCCAAGCCGATCGAAAACGGCGGCGATGCGGCGGCCCTGGCCCACCTGAAACGGCTGACGGGCCCCTTCGTGTTGCGGCGGCTCAAGTCGGACCCTACCGTCATCCGGGATCTGCCGGAAAAACAGGAAATCAAGACCTATTGCAACCTCACCCCCGAACAGGCATCACTCTATCAGGCCATCGTCGACGACCTGTTGGGGGGCCTGGAGGCGTTGGCGCCGATGGCCCGGCGCGGGGCGATCCTGGCGGCGATGACCAGGCTCAAACAGCTTTGCAACCATCCGGCCCTCTATCTCGGTGACGGCTCGGCGCTGGCGGGGCGTTCCGGCAAGCTGCAGGTGCTGGAGGATGCCCCCACCGACATCCTCGGGGCCGGTGACCGGGCCCTGATCTTCACCCAGTTCGCTGAGATGGGACATCTGCTCCAGCCATACCTGCAGCAGACCTTTGGGGTGAGTCTGCCCTTTCTGCACGGCGGCACGACCAGAGCCCGCCGAGACGGGATGGTCACAGCGTTTCAGGCTGGCGACGGGCCGCCGGTGATGCTGCTCTCCCTGAAGGCCGGCGGCACCGGCCTGAATCTGACGGCCGCCAACCACGTCATCCACTACGACCGCTGGTGGGACCCGGCGGTCGAGACCCAGGCCACCGACCGGGCCTACCGGATCGGCCAGGTCCGGATGGTGCAGGTGCGCCCCTTGATCTGCGTGGGCACCCTTGAAGAAAAGATCGACCAGATGCTGGAGCGCAAGCGGGATCTGGCCGACCGGGTCGTCGGTACAGGCGAGTCCTGGCTGACCGAGATGTCCACCGACCAGTTGCGCGAGGTGCTGGTCCTCAGTCGCGACGCCATGATGGAGGCCTGACCGTGGGCAAGACACCCGCAGCCCCTGCGCCGGTCTGGACGATCCCCAAACGGGGACCCGTCGGCGGTCAATGGTGGACGGGGGCCTTTCTGGCCGTCTGCGACAGCACCCTGGACCGGGGCCGGATGATCCGGGGGGCCACCTACGCCCGGGCCGGCAACGTCAAGTCAGTTGAGGTCGGTCACGGCTACGTGGACGCCCAAGTCAAGGGCAGCCGCCGCAAACCCTATGAGACCTCCCTGATCTGGCAGCCCTGGTCCGGCGAGCCGCTCCGCCGGCTGGAGCACAGCCTCGCTCAGCATCGGGCCGTGCTGGCTGCCCTGCTCACCGGTGAACTGCCTCAGGCCTTCGATGGCCTCGTGCAGGCGGCTGGCCTCTCCCTCATGCCAATTGCGGTCGGCCAGAGCCGCTATGCGCGCCAGCTCGATATCGACTTTGACTGCAGCTGTCCGGATTATGGCTATCCCTGCAAACACGGCGCCGCCCTGCTGCTGGCATTTCTCCACAGGACCAATGCCGAGCCCCGGCTGCTGCTGACGCTGCGGGGACTGGCACCCGAGCAGGTGGCGCTGGCGGGGCCATCACGGCAGGCACCTGCCATGCCGACCGGGCGCTTTTACCAGGCGGGCGACGGGCTGCGGAGCCTTTCGCTCGCCGTGACCCGTCCCGCCAATCCGGCGGCGATCCTCGGGGGATTGGGCCCCCTGACCCTGCAGGTGGGCCGCCAATCCGCCACGACCGCCCTGATCGCAGCCTACGACATCCTGTCGGCCAGTGCCGTCGTCTGTAACCGTGACCTGATCGGACAGTCCGACGCGTTGGACTGACCCGTGCCCGGGGGGCGGGACACCTGGCACTCAGGGAATTCCCAGACTGGCCTGCCATCGTGATCCCAATGGGTCGGCTGGGATCGGGACACCTCAGCCGGCCTATTCTCGTTGACAGTGTCGGAAAGACAGTCACGAACGCAGCAAGGAGACGAGCGGTGGGCTTTTTCAGCAAACTGATGCACACCGTGGGGATGGGTTCCGCGACGGAGCAGGACGGCCAGGGGATGGTCGGCCGGATGGCACCAGACTTTACCCTGCCCTCACATGACGGTCGCCTGGTGCGCCTGTCCGAGTTCCAGGGCCGCAAACGGGTCGTCCTGGCGTTTTACGTCTACGACCGTTCCCCCCACTGACGGATCTGCATGCAAGCGTTTGAGGGTGGGATCAACCTCCTGAACGCCGCAAACGCCCAAGTCTTGGGCGTCAGTATCAACGACACGACCTCTCAGGCGACCTTTGCCCGGGAGCTGAATTTGTCGTTCCCGTTGCTCAGCGACAAAGGGGCCAAAGTCGCCAAAGCCTACGAATCGACGCTGGCGCCCCTGCCCGTCAATGCCCGCAAGACGTTCCTGATCGATCGTGGCGGCATCATCCGCTTCTGCTACGAGGGCGTGCCGGAGACGGTCGACCTGCTGGTCCGCGAACTGGCCCGCATGCCGTGATCAGGTGGCACAGAGGCTCAGGTACTTGGACTCGCTGGTCGTAAAGGGCATGACCAGATCCTCCAGTTCCGCGGCCACGGCGAACAGGCCCTCGGCCGCCCTGCTCGTCGCCTGGATCTCCGTGATCTGCGCCTGGACCAGCGCCGTGACATCGCCCACGCCACCGGCCCTGTCGTCGGGCGTGGGCCCCCCTTTGGG
>JACMPN010000377.1 GCA_014377495.1 Candidatus Sericytochromatia bacterium | reverse complement strand
CGGCCTGCTGTCGCTCGCCCTGGCCCGGGAGACGGTCGAGGCCGTCGTCCACCTCACCGAGAGCCGGTTTCATCTGCCGAACGTCAGCCACACCTTCCACGGCCGGGACGTCTTTGCCCCTGTCGCCGCCCACCTCGCCAAGGGCGTCGCCATCACCGACTTCGGTCCGGTGGTCACGGACTGGCACACGATCAACTTGCCCACCGCCGAGCGGGTCGAAGGCCAGATCAACGGAATCGTTCTGGAGATCGACCGCTTCGGCAACCTCTGCACGAATATCCCCCAGGCTCTGATCCCGACCGACGTCGCCCTGAGCATCAAGATCGCCGGCTACGGCCTCAAGGGCATCAGCGCCACCTATGGCGACGTGCCTCCCGGCAAGCTGCTCGCCCTGATCGGCAGCCAGGACACCCTCGAAATCGCCTGCCGCAACGGCAGTGCCCAGGACAAGCTCGGCGTCGACCGCGGGCAGTCGGTGGTCCTTACCTGGCAGCACTGACCGTGCGCCACAACGTCCTGGTCTTTCCCTACCGGATCGACGGTGGATGCCGGCAGTACCTGCTGCTGAAGCGCGTGGCCGCCCATGGCGGTTTTTGGCAACCCGTCACGGGTGGGGTGGAGCCGGACGAACCGGCCGAGGCCGCCGCCGTGCGGGAGCTCACCGAGGAAACGGCTTTGACCGGCCGGCTGGTCGTGACGGGACTGACCGGCAGCTTCAGCTGGTATGGCACCCACTGGCAGGAAGACGTCTTTGCCTGGCACGTCGCTGGGGGATCCGTCATCCTGGGCCCCGAACATGAGGCCTATCGCTGGTGCGGGTTGGCCGAAGCCTGGTGGTGCCTGTTCTGGCCCCTGAACCGGCAACACCTGGCGGCCATCGACCGGATGCTGGCCGACCCTGCCGCCGCCGCCTGAAACGAGCGGTTTCTTGGCGTTCAAGGGTTCCTTCGGGAGCCGGGCCGGGTGCTATACTGCCCCCGACATTGGCAGAAGGCCCAGGTACCATGACCCACGCCGCCCCCCTCCACGTTGCAATTATGGCCGCCGGCAAAGGGACGCGGATGCGCTCCGCCGTTCCGAAAGTGCTGCACCCGCTCGCTGGCCGCACGCTCCTCGGCCACGTCATCGCGGCCCTCGCCCCCTTGCAGCCGCAGCAGACGCTGGTCATCGTCGGCCATCAGCACGAGGCAGTGACCGCCGCCCTGCCGGCAGGGGCCACGGCGGTCCGTCAGGAGCCCCAGTTGGGGACCGGGCACGCCCTGATGCAGGTCAAGCCCGTCCTGCCACCGGACAGTGGCACTCTCCTGCTGCTCAGCGGTGATGTGCCGCTGATCCGTCCCGAGACCCTGACCCGTCTCGTCGCCCACCATCAGGAGCAGCAGGCCGCAGCGACGATTTTGACCACCCGCATGCCGGTGCCCGGCCACCTCGGCCGCATCCTGCGCGGGCCGGGCGAGGCCGTGGAGGCCATCGTCGAGGCCAAGGACGCCAAGCCCGAGCAACTGATGATCGACGAGATCAACGCCGGGATCTACTGTTTCGACTGGGCCAAGGTCTCACCCCTGCTGGCGCAACTGCAGCCGAACAATGCCCAGGGCGAGTACTACCTGACGGACGTCATCGCCATGCTCGTTGCGGCGGGTGAGCCGGTGCGGGCCGTGATCACCCCCGACTGGACCGAAGTGATGGGCATCAACGACCGGGTCGAGCTGGCCGCAGCGGGCACAGTCCTGCAAACACGGATCAACACGGGCTGGATGCAGGCGGGCGTCAGCCTGATCGACCCGGCGACCACATACATCGATGCCACGGTGCGGTTCGAGGGTGAAGCGACCGTCTGGCCGGGCTGCCTGATCCAGGGCGGGAGCGTGATCGGTGACGGCGCGGAGATCGGGCCGCAGAGCCAGATCCGTGACAGCCTGATCGGGGCCCGGACCCTCGTCCGCCAGTCAGTGATTGATCAGTCCCGCATCGGCGCCGGCACGCAGGTCGGCCCGTTCGCCCACCTGAGGCAGCATGCCGACGTCGGGGCCGATTGCCGGATCGGGAACTTCGTGGAGTTGAAAAAGACGGTCTTCGCCGACAAAGCCAAAGCCTCCCACCTCAGTTATCTGGGCGACGCCACCGTCGGCACCGGTGCCAATATCGGGGCGGGGACCATTACCTGCAACTATGACGGGGCCAAAAAGCATCCGACCACCATCGGCGAACGGGTGTTCGTCGGAAGCAACTCAGTGCTGGTAGCGCCTGTGACCCTGCAGGCCGACAGCTACATCGCCGCCGGATCGGTGATCACCCAGGACGTGCCCACCGGGGCGCTGGGGGTCGGCCGCGGCCGGCAGGCAAACATTGAGGGATGGGTCTGGCGCAGAAGGGGACAAGAGTCATGAAAGATAACTCATTAAAACCGTTGATCATGCCCGTGGGGGCCCTTGATCGGGTCGACAACCGGCAGACGCCGGGCCGGCTGAAGCTCTTTTCCGGCAATGCCAACCGGGCCCTGGCCCAGGAGATCGCCGACAGTCTGGACACGACCTTGGGCGAAATCAAGACGACGCAGTTCTCCGATGGCGAGATCTACGTGCAGATCGGTGAATCCGTCCGGGGCGACGACATCTACATCGTCCAGCCGACCTGCGGCGCCGTGAATTACAACCTGATGGAACTGATGATCATGATCGACGCCTTCCGGCGCTCGTCAGCCCGTCAGATCACGGCCGTCATCCCCTATTTCGGCTATGCCCGCCAGGACCGCAAGAACGCCGGCCGTGAGGCGATCACCGCCAAACTCGTCGCCAACCTGATCACCACGGCCGGCGCCGACCGGGTGGTCTGCATGGACCTGCACGCCGGTCAGATCCAGGGCTTTTTCGACATCGTCGTCGACCATCTGTATTCCAGCCCCGTGATGGTGTCCTACCTGCGTCAAAAGGGCCTCGTGGGCAATCCCGACGAGGTCGTCGTCGTCTCGCCGGACGTCGGCGGTGTCGCCCGGGCCCGGGCCTTCGCCAAGCAGCTGAATGCGCCTTTGGCCATCATCGATAAGCGGCGCCCTAAGCCGAACCAGACGGAAGTGCTGAACATCATCGGCGACGTCAAGGGCCGTCACGCCATCCTCGTGGACGACATGGTGGATACCGCCGGCACCCTGTGTGCGGGGGCCCGCCTCTTGCGCGATCATGGGGTGAAGAGCGTCCTGGCCTGCGCCACCCATCCGGTGCTTTCGGGTCCGGCGATCGAGCGGCTGCTCGAAGCCCCCATCGACGAGCTGATCGTGACGAACTCCATCCCCCTGCCGCCGGAAAAGCAGATCGCCAAGATCACGACGCTGTCGGTGGCCCCGCTGTTGGGCGAGGCCATCAACCGGATCAACCGGGGCCTGTCGATCAGCGCCCTGTTCGACTGATTGGGCGGATGACGCTGTAACAAAGGACGGAGCCGGTTCATGTTGATCGTTGCGCTGGGGAACCCGGGCCGGCAGTACGCCGAGACGCGCCACAACGCGGGCTGGCTGCTGATCGATCGCTTGCAGGAGCGCTGGCCGATCCGGCTGAATCAGCGCAGCGCCGAGGCGATCTGGGGCACCGGCCAGATTGACGGCCACAAAGTGACCATCGCCCTGCCCCAGACGTTCATGAATTTGAGCGGCCGTTCGGCCCGGATCCTGGGAAAACAGCAGGGAATCGTGCCGCAAGCAATGCTGGCGGTTTATGATGAGGTAGCATTGCCTGTGGGCAGGTTGCGGATGCGCCGCGGCGGCTCGGCCGGGGGACACAACGGGGTGAAATCCCTGATTGCCGAGTTGGGCACCCAGGAGTTTCTGCGGCTGCGCATCGGAGTGGGACCGCGGCCCGAGCACCTCGATCTGGTCGATTTCGTCCTCGGACGGATCCCGGACGTGGACGCCCGCATCCTGCAGACCGTGTACGATCAGGGAGTGGAGACGATCGAGACCCTGGTGCGCCAGGGCGCCGACGCCGCCATGCAAGTCGCCAACAAAAATCGGGTGGAGGCCGCAACCGAGTCATGAACCGCCGTCTGTTTCTATCAACCCTCGTCTTCGGCGGCGGCAGCCTGCTGGGTGGCCTGACCGGCTACCGCTGGCGCCTGTCCCGCGCCGGGGCCGCTGGGCTCGGCTCGGACAGTGGCACCCACCCGGGCGCTGCTCAGCTGGCATCCGCCTCGTCCGAACCCCCCGTCGTGCCGACGACGGCCGTTGTCTTTCATCCCAGCTACCTGCTCTACATCGGCCCGGCGTCCGGCGCCGTCAAGGAGGGCCCGAACCGCCTGGAGGCGATCATCGCCAAGGTCCGGCAGACCCAGGGTCTGAAGGACCTCCCCCTGTACCTGCCCGCCCCGGCGACGGCGCCGCAACTGACGGCCGTGCACGACAGCGAGTACGTCGCTTTCGTCAAGCAGGCGACGGTCCTGCCCCAGAACGAGCGGGGCTACTACTTTACCCAGCACGGCATCCAGTATCTCGGCCGGATGAGCACCGACCAGACCCTGATCCGCCCTTACCAGGCGGCCAGCCTGTCAGCGGGCGGTGCCGTGATGGCCGTCGATCTGGTGATGAGTGGCCAGGCCCCGAACGCCTTTGCCCTGCTGCGCCCACCGGGGCATCACGCCAAGGTCAAGGATTACCGGGGCTTCTGCGTCTTCAACAACGCCGCCATCGCCGCCCGCCACGCTCAAAAAGCCTACGGCGCCAAAAAAATCCTGATCATCGACTGGGACGTGCATCACGGCAACGGCACGCAGGCGATCTTTTACAATGACCCCGACGTCCTCTACTTCAGTGTCCACCAGTCCGGCATCTACCCGGGCACCGGTCACGTCGTCGAAACGGGCACCGGCCGGGGTATCGGTCGGACGATCAACGTGCCGCTGCCGGCAGGGATGGGCGATTCGGGCTATCGGGCCGTCTTCGACACGGTCCTGGGACCGGCAGCCAAGGCATTCAAACCGGACCTGATCATCATCTCGGCCGGGCAGGACGCCCATGCCGGCGAGCACCTCGCCCAGATGCAATTGTCCGATCACGGTTACGCCCATTTGGCCAGTGTGGTCAAAGACTGGGCGGAAGAACTTTGTCACGGTAAGCTTGTCTTGTTGCTCGAGGGTGGCTACAACCCCCAGACGGCAGCATCGTCGGTCTGTGCCGTGCTGCAGGTCCTGCGGGGCGGACCCGCCCTGACCAGCAAGGCTCCGGTCGATCCGACGCCGACCCGGCTGTTGAAACGGGAGCTTGATCACGTGATCTCAGTCCAAAAACGGTTCTGGCCGCAGATGGCCAAGGCGGCGAGGACCACCTGAGATGGCGCAGTGGCAGGTGCTGGTTGTTGACGACGAACTCCACATCCGCCATATCCTCCGCTTGAACCTCGAAGCGGCAGGGATCGGGGTCGCCGAAGCGGCCACCGGTGCCGAAGCGCTCGCCCAGGTCAGCGTCGCCTGCCCCGACCTGATCATCCTGGACCTTGGCCTGCCGGATATGTCCGGACTGGCCGTCTGCGAGGCGTTGCAGCAAAAGCCCGCCAGTTGCCGCATCCCGGTGATCGTCCTGACGGCCCTCGGCGACGAGGACACCCACTGTCCAGGCATGGTGGAGATGATCACCAAACCCTTCAGTGCCCGCGACGTGCTTTCCCTGATCGGGACCGTGCTGGGTGGGGAAGCCGCATGACGCAGCCCGACGATCCCGTCAGCCAGCTCACCTGGGAGCTGAGTCTGGCCTACGAAGCCCTGTCCGCCGTGTATGCGATGAGTCAGCGCCTCGGCAAGCTGGCCACCGAAGAGGCGATCTGGGTCAGTTTGCGGGATGCCGTGGCCCGGGTGATCCCCGTGCGCTGTGGCCGCATCCTCGTGGAGACCCCGGTGGGCTGGGAGGCCGTGGCGGAGTGGGGCGAGTGTGAGCCCCTGACGGATGTCGGGGCCCTCGTTGCCGAACTGGACGTGGCCTGTGCCGGCCGGAACAGCGTCCGCATCAACGATGCCCATCTGCTGGCCGGCATGTCGGCGACGGCGGGCTCCTACGGCCTGCTGGCAGTCCCCGTCCAGGACCGTCAGCGTTTCCTCGCCTGGATGATGCTCATCGACGGGACCCAGGCGGACGGTCCCCGGCCCCTGACGACGGCCGATCAAAAACTGGCCGTGACGCTGGCCCAGCAGGTGGGCTACGCCGTGATGAGCCGGCGGTTGGCGGTCGAGGAAGTGCGCTTGGCCCGGCTGGACCGGGAACTGGAAATCGCCCGGGAGATTCAGCAGAGCCTGCTCACCCCGGAGCCCGTCAATCTGCCGGGCTGGGAAATCGCCTTGGAGAGCCACCCGGCCTACGAGGTTAGCGGTGATTTCTGCGGTTACGAGCGGGCCGGCACCGGTGGCGCCGGCGTCCTGATGACCGACGTGATGGGCAAGGGCGTGCCGGCCGCCCTGTTCGCCGCCATGACCCGGACGGTCCTGCTGGCCCTCGGGGCCCCCCAGGACCCCGAGATGCTCGTCCAGCGCCTGAGCCGGGTCCTCTTGCCGGATCTAATCCGTAGCGACTCCTTTGTGGCCCTGACCTATGTCAGCCTGATGCCGGGTCTCGGGACGGTGAACCTGCTCAATGGCGGCAACCCGCCTGTCCTGATCCGCCGCAGCTCCGGCCGTGGCGAGGTCCACGAGAGCTCCGGCCCGCCGCTGGGCTGGCCTGGTCGGCAGGCTCGCGTCGAGCCGCTCGAACTGGCGATCGGCGAGGTGCTGCTAATGTACAGCGACGGGATCATCGATCAGCCGAATCCGGACGGTGAGGCCTTTGGTGAGGCCCGGTTGATGGCCAGCCTTGAGGCCTACGAAGACGTGGGCGACCTCATCGCCGGAATTTTTGCCGACGTGCGCCGCCACCAGGGCTCCCGACCGGCCCTGGACGACATGACCCTTGCCATCCTCCGCCGCATCCCGACGTGAGTGGTTTGAGGGGGGTCAGGGCACCCCGCCTGCGGGCCGAACCCTTCCTAAGCGCCATTAGGCGCTGTCGTCAGGAACCGTCCCCCATTCGAGGCACCCTGACCCCCCTCAAACCACTCACCGTTCACCCAAGGCCGCCACGAAACCTTGGTTGCGCGCAAGGGGAACCTTGGGGCGCTCCCGAACGCGCTGATCCCCGACCACCCAACGCTCTGCAACCCCAAGCGCTGCTGATGTTGGTCAATGGATGATGATTTCCGCCGTGCCGGCGCTGACCTTACGCGCTAACCAGCGAACTCACGCGCTTTTTGACTGTCGTTGACAAAGGGCCAAAGTCACTGATACTCAGCTGCCGGTGCTGGTGTAATTTCTGAGGCCCTGCTGCCAGACCCGATAGGCCGCAACCATCAGGACCGTCCCCACGATCGGAGTGGCCCAGGCATAGACAGCAAAGGTCTGGATACCCATCAGCAGTGTGGCGGGGAAAAAGGCCGTGAAGGCGAAGGGCAGAACCCAGGTGATGAACAGGCGGATCGGACGATCGTAGATGGTGATCGGGTATTGGGCGAAGTCGCCGACACTCATGATCGGCCAGACGAATCCCGCCCGTTCCGGATACCAGAAGCTCAGGCTGGCAAACATCAGGGCGAGCCCGAAGTAAATCGCCGTCCCACCATAGACGAAAAGGGCAAATGCGAACGGGTGCCACCAGGTGATGACCAGCCCCAGTTTCCAGGTGGCATAGGCGATGATCGCCGTGCTGGCGAACAGCCCTGAAACCTGCTGGATACCGAGATCCTGGGCGAGTATCTGAAAGAGAGGGTCGACCGGACGGATGAGGTATTGATCGAGCCTCCCGTCGAGGATCAGGTGGTTCACCGAATTGAGGCTGCTCCCGAACAGGTAAAAGAAGCTTAAGGGCAGCTGGGAAAACCCGTAGATGAACAGGATTTCGTGGAAGCGCCAGCCCTGCAGGTGCGGGATGCGGCTGAAAATCGCCGTCAGCATGATCACATTCAGGATCTGACTGATGACGATGCCCGTCAGGTTCAGCCAAAAATCCCATCGGAACGCCATCATGCCCTTCAGGAACTGGGCATAAAAGGCGAGACCCAACTGAATGCGTCGCATGTCAGCCCCCGTCGATTTGGGCGCGCCGACTGGTCCAATCCCAGTACCGGCGGCCTACCAGCAACAGGATCAATGCCCACGCCCACTGGCACAGCACCAGCCCAATGCCGTGCGCCACGTCGACTTTGCCCAGATAGAGGCTGATCGGTAGATCCGCCAATCCCCGAAACGGCAGCCAGGCCAAGACCCGCTGCAGACCCGTGGGCATGAGGGCGTAAGGGATAAAGGTCCCTGAGACGAGCGTGACCAGAAAGCCCTTCAGGGTGCACAAGCCGTTGTAATGCTCCGTGAGAAAGGCCGTGGTGCCAACGATGATGTTGATCCCGCCAAAGATGGCCAGACTGGCCAGGGCGGTAACGGCAAAGAGGACGGCATGGGCAGGGCTCGCCGGTGCCGTGACGGGGAAGATCAGGGACATGGCCACCACGTAAGGCAACGTCGTCGTCAGCAAGCGGGTCCCGGCCCGGCCGTAGATGAGGGCGATCCGGCCGAGCGGATAATTGATGGGCAGGATGAGATCGGAGACGATCATCCCCTTGCGGATGCGCTCGCCAATCTCCCTGTCCAGGGAATTATTGTAAAAGCTGCGCAACGCCCAGGCCAGCATCACGTAGGTCAGCATCTGATGCAGGTCGTACCCGGCGATCTCGGCCCGGTTGATGAAAACGGCCCGCCAGAGACTGCCATGGATCAACGCCTGCAGAACGAACACGACCAAAATCAGCATGACGGTGGACGGCTTCGCCAGATAGTTCAAAAAGCCGATCCGCATCATCGAGCCATACATGAGCCAGGGAGCGCCGGTCGGACGATTGGCCAACGGCTCCGTCACCGGACCGCCACCGCTCACGAGGGCGTGCCGATGGGGCCGCCTGGGACTTGCGGGACGACGTACCCATGGCGGTAAATGCGTTTGACGATCGTCTCGATATCGGTTTCCAGCAGGCTCAGATCCCGCACGTCGGCTTGTTGCATGACGGCGGCGACGATGGCGGCCGGATTGGCCTGCAACCCGTCGAACCGGCAGGTCAACCGCTCGGGTGCAGTCTGCTCCCACTGCAGGGCTGGCATCGCCACGGCTTCCGAGATGGCCGCAATGGTCAACGGCGTAGCCAGGTCGAAAACCAGGATCCGCTCCTGACCAAAACTGCCTTTCATCCGGGACAGGTCACCGTCGTAGATCAGCTTGCCCCCGTCGATGACCATCACCCGGCGGCACAGGGCCTCGATGTCTCCCAGATCGTGGGTGGTCAGGACGAAGGTGGTCCCGATCTCCTTGTTGATCGCTTGGATGAATTGGCGAATCTGGGCCTTGACCGCCACGTCCAGGCCGATGGTCGGCTCGTCGAGAAATACCACGGGCGGTTGATGGATCAGGCTGGCAGCCAGGTCACAGCGCATCCGCTGCCCGAGCGACAGCTTGCGGACGGGTGTGTGCAGCAGTTCGCCAAGCCCCAGGACCTCGTCGAATCGGGCCAGACGTTGCGTGAAGGTGGCCGTATCGACCGCAAAGACGGTTTGCAGCAGGCGCAGGGCCTCGATCACGGGGAGGTCCCACCAGAGCTGGGTCCGCTGGCCGAAGACGACGCCGATGTCCCGGGTGTGGGCATAGCGGTCGGCCTGGGGATCTCGGCCGTTGACGAGGATCGTTCCACCCGTCGGCACGACGATCCCGGTGAGCATTTTGATCGTCGTGGACTTGCCGGCCCCGTTGGCGCCGATGTAGCCGACGATTTCCCCTTGGACGATTGTGAAGTTGATGCCGTCCACGGCAGCCTTGGTCTGGTACTGCGGCTGCCAGAGGCCCTGCCAGGCGCCCCGCAGCCCCTCGCGGCGGCGGGCCGTGCGAAACTCCCGGCGCAGGTCCGAGACGGCGATGGTGCCCAGTTGCATCAGTTTCCTCCAGGGTTTCAGTCTACCTGCCTGTCCCGACATGCGGACCTCGCACCCCGCCGGATTTGTCCGTGTGACGGTGGCGGTATCGCCCTGACGGGACCGGTTCCGGAGAGGACGCCGGGCTTTTCCGCTACACTGGAGCCAGCGCACAGCGTCCGTCCCCAGGCAACCAGACCATCCACGTCGAGGTACTCATGTCATTTTCCCGTCCCAGCGGCCGCCGGCCGGACGAGCTGCGAGTCGTCCGCTTTCTCCCGAAATTCACGAAATACGCCGAGGGCTCGGTGCTGGTCGAATTCGGTGAGACACGGGTCCTGTGCACGGCCTCGGTGGAGGAGCGGGTGCCGCCCTTCCTGCAGGGTCAGGGCAAAGGCTGGGTCACCGCCGAATACGCCATGCTGCCCCGGGCGACCCATTTTCGCAAAGCGCGCGAGCGCAACGGCAAGGTGGACGGCCGCACCCAGGAAATCCAACGGCTGATCGGCCGGTCTCTGCGCTCGATCATCGATCAGACGGCACTCGGTCCCCGGACGATCACCATCGACTGCGACGTCCTGCAGGCTGACGGCGGCACCCGTACGGCGGCCATCACCGGTGGCTTCGTCGCCCTCTACCACGCCCTGCGCGTCCTCAAGGACAATGGCCTGGTCGAGACGATTCCCATCACCGACACCGTGGCGGCCGTCAGCGTCGGCTTGTTGGACGACACACTCTGTCTTGACATCGACTATGCCGAGGACTCTCGGGCCGAAGTGGACATGAACGTTGTCATGACGGGTACCGGCAAGTTCGTCGAAGTGCAGGGCACGGCCGAAGGCCAGCCCTTCAGTAAAGAACAGCTCGACGGGATGATCGAGACGGCCCGCATCGGCATCCAACGGCTGACGGCTTTGCAAGAAGAAGCGATGGGCTTCGGCGACTAGGCGATGGCAGCAGCGGGGCGAGCCGAATCCCGGACCGTCCGGACCCGGTGGGTCCGGCTGGCGGCGCTGGTCTTCGCCATCCTGCTGGCCGTGCCGAGCGGTGCTTCTTTGGCCGAGGCACCGGTCCCGCAGGGACGCACAGTCCTGACCCTGCCCTTTGACGGGGATTGGTCCGTCACCTGGGGCGGGATCACCCTGGCCCAGAATTACCATGGCCGTCTCTGGCCTCTGTCCCGCTATGCCTTCGACTTTTCCGGGGTCAACGAGCAGGGCCAGCACTACCGGGGAGACGGGCGACGGGTCACCGACTACTTCGGCTACGGGCGACCGATCCTTGCCCCGGCGGCGGGCAGGATCATCTTCGTGGAAAACGGGCGACCGGACGCCGTCCCCCGCACCCAGCCACCCATGACGGCCGTTGCCAACACGGTCCGCATCCAGCACGACTCCGGCGATGTCTCTTCCCTGCTGCATCTGCAGCCAGGCTCGATCGTCGTCTCGGTGGGCCAACGGGTGGCGGCACGACAGATGGTCGCCCGCTGCGGCAATTCCGGCTATTCAACGGGACCCCACCTGCATTACAACCTGCAGCGGGGCACGACACCCGACCGGATCGCCGTCCTGGCCAGCTTTGCCTGGATCTGGGTCCAGCGGGACGGCGCCTGGACAGAAGAGGCGCGCTATTCGCCGATCAAGGGCCAACTGATCCGCCAGGGCGATTACACCCGGCTGACCGACATGACCCCGTCCGGCACGCCGACGTCGGGGATTTCGGTCCAAATCCGGCCCGGCCAGATCATCCTGGACGGCCGCTAAACGGCTGAGCGCTCGGTTGATCGACGCCTGTACCTGCCTGGGAACGGGGGAGCGCCAACGTTGGTCTGTTTGCTGGCCGGCGACCCCCGAACTTCGTCAGTTTCGCCTAAGCACATGGCTTTCGCATTGTGAGGCTGGCCGAGGATGTTAAGATATAAGAGGGAAGGCTAGGATACTGTCCTCATGGAAGTTGCGGGTACATGGGTGCCTGTGTGGCAGGGCACATGTACACGGAAGGCCATCAGGATGGGGGATCTCCCCGGCCGGGAAGTTTTCCCTGACACGGGTACAGAGGCAGGACCCGGTCTCTGTTTCAGGTGGGATGCCGATGGCGTGTGCGTTCATCCGGGTCGAGCGGCGTCAGACGTGCGCACGTCTGTATATCGCCGCTCACAGGTCAGGCGAGCGAACAGGAATGATGGAGGCACGCACATGGGACGTGGGCATGAGCTCCTGCAGCAGTTGGCAGCCCGCCAGGACGTGGCGGAATTCCAGGATCTGACCTGGGAGGGGTCCTTTGCGGACTTCGTGGACATCGTGGTGGCTCAGCCCCAGGTGACGCGCAACGCCTTCCAGCGGATGTACGACATGATCCTGAGCTACGGCTACAGCGAGTACACCGAATACAAAAAGCGGATCGTCCGCTACCACTTCTTCAACGACCCCAAGAACGACGGTCAGGACGCCATTTTCGGCCTTGACCTGCACCTGATGAAGCTGGTCAAGATCTTCAAGGCAGCCGCCCAGGGCTATGGGACCGAAAAGCGGGTCATCCTGCTGCACGGACCGGTCGGCAGTTCCAAGAGCACCGTCGCCCGCCTGCTCAAAAAGGGCCTGGAGGAGTATTCCCGCCATCCGGACGGGGCCCTCTACACCTACCGTTGGGCCGTGCCCGACGAGTTGGGGGCCGTCGTCGTCACCCGCTGTCCGATGCACGAAGAACCGCTGCACCTGGTGCCGGATCACATCCGGGCGGATTTCTTCCGCTCCCTCAACGCCGCCATCGGCGAGGGCTCGACCCCCGTCAAAGTGGACGGCGACCTCTGTCCGGTCTGCCGCTTCATTTACAACGACCTGATGCGCAAGCACAACGGCGACTGGGCCAAAGTCGTCAGTCACGTCCGGGTCGAACGGGTGTTTTTGTCCTAGCGCGACCGCCTGGGCATCGGCACCTTCCAGCCCAAGGACGAAAAAAACCAGGACTCGACGGAGCTGACGGGCGACATCAATTACCGCAAGATCGCCGAGTACGGCTCCGAGTCGGATCCCCGGGCCTTCAACTTTGACGGCGAGTTCAACGTCGCCAACCGGGGCCTGATCGAGTTCATCGAGGTCCTCAAGCTGGACGTCGCCTTCCTCTACGACCTGCTCGGCGCAAGCCAGGAACACAAGATCAAGCCGAAGAAGTTCGCCCAGACGGACATCGACGAGGTGATCATCGGCCACACCAACGAGCCCGAGTACCGCAAGCTCCAGAACAACGAGTTCATGGAGGCACTGCGGGACCGGACCGTGAAGGTGGACGTCCCCTACATCACCAAAATCAAAGAAGAAGTCAAAATCTACCAGAAGGACTTCAATTCCCGGCGGATCACCGGCAAGCATATTGCCCCGCACACCCTGGAGGTGGCGGCGATGTGGGCCGTACTCACCCGGCTGGAGATCCCCAAAAAAGCCCAGCTGACCCTGATGCAGAAGCTGAAGCTCTACAACGGGCAAACCGTGACCGGCTGGACCGAGGACAACGTCAAGGAACTGCGCAAAGAGGCCGTGCGGGAAGGTCTCGAAGGGATCAGCCCCCGCTACATCCAGGACAAGATCTCCAACGCCCTCGTCTCCGATGCGGACGACCGCTGCATCAACCCCTTCATGGTCCTCAACGAGCTGGAGTCGGGGCTGAAGCACCACAGTCTCCTGTCCAACGAGGACGACCGCAAGCGCTATAAAGAACTGATCGCCGTCGTCAAAGAGGAATACGAGAACATCGTCAAATCCGAGGTGCAGCGGGCAATCAGCGCCGACGAGGAGGCGATCAAGAAGCTCTGCGGCAACTACATCGACAACATCCGGGCCTATTCCCTCAAGGAAAAGGTCCGCAACAAGTACACGGGCTCGGACGAGGAGCCGGACGAGCGGTTGATGCGCTCCATCGAAGAAAAGATCGACATCCCCGAAAACCGCAAAGACGACTTCCGGCGGGAAATCATGAACTACATCGGGGCCCTGGCCATCGAGGGCAAGGTCTTCGACTACACGACGAACGCCCGTCTGCAGAAGGCGTTGGAGCTGAAGCTCTTTGAGGACCGCAAGGACAGCATCAAGCTGACCAGCCTCGTCTCCAGCGTCGTCGACGACAAGGCCCAGGAGCAGATCGACGTCGTCAAGGGACGGCTGACCAAGACCTACGGCTATTGCGACATCTGCTCCACGGACGTGCTGCATTTCGTCGCCAGTATCTTCGCCCGTGGCGACATCCGGGATAGCAACTGATCCGGCTTGCGGCAAGCCGCCGAGGAGGCGCCCCTTGGCCAACAAGATCGAAAAGGACATCCACCGGTTCCAGCGCATCGTGCAGGGCAAGGTGCGCGAGAACCTGCGGAAGTACCTGTCCAAAGGCGAGATGATCGGCAAAAAAGGCGATCATCTCGTCAGCATTCCCATTCCCCAGATCGAGATCCCCCACTTCCGCCTCGGTCCCCGCCAGAACGGCGTGGGCCAGGGCGCCGGTGAAAACGGGGATCCCATCGGCCAGGGCCCCGGTCAGGGCGGTGCCGGTGCAGCAGGCGATTCGCCGGGGCAGCACGTCCTCGAGGTCGAGCTGACCCTGGACGAGTTGGCCAAGATCCTGGGCGAAGAGCTCGAACTGCCCAACATCAAGCCGAAGGGCACCAAGACCATCGTCTCCCGGCACGACAAGTACGACGGGGTCGCCCCGGTGGGCCCCGAGAGTTTGCGGCATTTCAAGCGCACGTACAAGGAAGCCCTGAAACGGCAGATCGCCTCCGGGACCTATGATCCGGCGAACCCGCGGGTCGTGCCGATCAAGCGGGACACCCGCTACCGCACCTGGAGCGAGGTGCAGGAGCCTGAAAGCAACGCCGTGATCATCTACATGATGGACATCTCGGGCTCGATGGAAGACGAGCAAAAGGAGATCGTCCGCATCGAGACCTTCTGGATCGACACCTGGCTGCGCTCCCAGTACAAGGGCGTGGTCACCCGTTACATCGTGCACGACACGGCCGCCAAAGAAGTCGATCAGAACACTTTTTACCGGATCAAAGAGGCGGGCGGGACGATGATTTCCAGTGCCTACAAGCTCTGTGCCGCCATGATGGATGCCGACTACCCGACCGCCGAATGGAACATCTACCCGTTCCATTTTTCCGACGGGGACAACTGGTCCCAGCGGGACACCGAAGAGTGCATGCACGTGCTGCGGAACCGTGTCCTGCCCGGCGTCAACCAGTTCGGCTATGGTCAGGTGGAGAGCCCCTACGGGACCGGCAAGTTCATCAAGGAATTGGGGCAACTGTCGACCTTTGACAACCTGGTCCTTTCCGAGATCAAGGACCGTGAGCATATCCTGCCCAGCATCAAGACGTTTCTGGGCAAAGGCCGATAGCGCCAGCGAGGACCGGACCGATGAACACGATGCTCACCTATGAGCTGCAAAAGGCCCGCGAGTTCATCGAGGGGCATGCCCGGGCCTACGGTCTGGACTTCTTCGACACCGTCTTCGAGTTGGTCGATTTCGAGCAGATGAACATGGTCGCCGCCTACGGCGGGTTTCCCACCCGCTACCCGCACTGGCGCTTCGGCATGGAGTATGAGCAGCTCTCCAAGGCCTATGCCTACGGCCTTCAGAAGATCTACGAGTTGGTCATCAACAACGACCCAAGCTACGCCTACCTGCTCAACGCCAATCACCTCGTCGACCAGAAGCTGGTCATGGCCCACGTCTTCGGCCACGTGGATTTCTTCAAGAACAACGCCTGGTTTGCCCACACCAGCCGCAAAATGATGGACGAAATGGCCAATCACGGCAGCCGGATCCGCCGCTACATCCAGCGCCACGGCGAGGACACCGTCGAAGCCTGGTTGGACGTCTGCCTCAGCTTGGACAACCTGATCGATCAGCATGCGCCCTTCATCCAGCGCCGTGACAAGCGCGGCACGCCGGTGACCGAAGAGACGAACGATCCCCAGGCGGCGTACCGGATGAAGAGCAAGCCCTACATGGAGCACTTCATCAACCCCCGCACGTTTCTCGACGAGATGGTCCAGCGGGACCACGACAAGCAGGAGGAGCAGGAGCGGACACGGCGCTTCCCGGACAGGCCGGAACGGGACGTGCTCTGGTTCCTGCTTAATTACGCCCCGATGGCCGCCTGGCAGGCGGACGTGCTGGCGATCGTCCGGGACGAGGCGTATTACTTTGCCCCGCAGGGGCAGACGAAGATCATGAACGAAGGCTGGGCTTCGTTCTGGCACACGACGATCATGACTCAGAAGGCCCTCGATGCCTCCGAGATTGTCGATTATGCCGACCACCATTCAGGCACGGTCGCCGTGCAGCCGGGGCGCCTCAACCCCTACAAGCTGGGCCTGGATTTGCTGCGGGACGTCGAGGACCGTTGGAACAAGGGACGGTTCGGCAAGGAATGGGAAGAGTGCGACGACCCCATTGAGAAGCGGCGTTGGGACCGGGATCTGGGGCTGGGCCGGCAAAAGGTCTTCGAGGTGCGGCGGGTCCACAACGACATCACCTTCATCGACGAATTCCTCACGGCCGACTTTTGCCGCCACCACAAGCTGTTCCACTTCAAGCTCAACCCGAACAGCAACCAGTACCAGATCAGCGATCGGGAGTTCAAGCAGATCAAGCATCAACTGTTGTCCAGTCTGACGAACTTCGGCCAACCCTTCATCACGGTCGTTGACGGCAACTACGGCAATCGGGGAGAACTGTATCTGCAGCACCGCCACGAAGGGCAGGACCTGCGACCGAACTACGTACCGGACACCCTCAAAAATCTGCATGCGGTCTGGCGACGGCCGGTCAACCTGGAAACGGCGGACGACGGCTTGGGCAAGGTGATCCGATACGACGGTCACGATTACACTGAAATGTCCCTGTAAAACAGGTCGAGGAGAACGCCCCATGGCCGATCCCGCCAAGGAAATCCAGCACCGGCACGGCCAGGCCAGAGTGACGGTCGATGTCGCCGACGAGGACCGTTTCAGTGTCGTCGTCGAGCGGATCCGCACGGAGCGGATCGACGGGGTGCCGGCGGCGGCGGCCGCGCCGGCAGTGGCCGCCGGCATCAACTACCTGCTCGAACCGTTACGCCTGGTCGAAAGCGGACCGGACGAGGCGTTGGTCCGCAGTGCCGACGCCCATCAGGACAAAGACGGGGCCAAGCGGTTTTACGAGTTGCGGTTCCAGGGCAAGGACATGGTCATGGGGCGGCAAAAACACATCGGCGGTGAGACGGCGCCGGAGCCCTTTACCCTGCCCCGGGAGACGTTGGACCGTTTGGTGGACGATCTTGGCCGGATGATCGGCCGTTCCGAGCCCTCTGACTGATGACCCTGTCGGCATAGGGCAGCCTGCGCGCAGCCGCATGGCAGCGCATGCCCCCAGTCAGGACTGACGCTCCCAGGCCGTGCGGAAGCGGTCCAGGGTGACGCACGGGTCCTCGACGATGACCCGGCCGCCGCCGATGATGTCCATGAAGCCCTGTTCGCTCTGGTGACGGGGCACCAGGTGCAAGTGCAGGTGGGGGATGCTGGCCCCGCTCGTCACCCCGATGTTGTAGCCGAGGTTGATCCCGGTGGGCGTGTAGAGCTCTCGCAACACGCCCAGGGTGCGCACTTGCACCTGATGCAGCTCCAAGACCTCCGCCTCAGTAAAGTCGACGACGTCCTCGATGTGGCGCTGGGGCACGATCATCATGTGGCCGGGATTGTAGGGATAGAGGTTTGCCAGTACGGCGAACCGCTCGGTGGTGGCCGCCATCAGGCCGGTGACTTTGGGATCGCCGGCGATGGCGGCACACAGGATGCACGGCACGCTGGGCCGCTCGCCTCGGGCATAGGCAAGTTTGTTGGGCACGAACAGGTTGTGGCGTTCCATTGGGTGTCTCCTCCCGCATGGTGCAGTGTAACCGGCCCGATCCACCCGGCAAGCGCCGGAGGGGTCGGCATCAGAGAACCCGTCCGGGACCGTGCACCATTGGGGAGCGACGATCCTACCGGCTTTGGCCAGTGACGGGCCGGCGGCGTGGGCCCATGCTGGCGTGGCCCATCCGGTAGACCCCGGGTGCACCGCCGGCCACGGCGATCAGGTCCCTTTGGGCTGACCGATGCCTGACCCGCCCAGTGCCCGGCCTGCCCTACTCCCGAGGAGGTCTGCGTGGACGATGTTGAAGGCGCCGCACACCGCGTGGCGGCGGCACTGCGGGTCAATCACCGCACGTCGCCATATGCCGATCAGCTGGAGGTCTGCCGCTGTCCCGACGGCATCGCACTGCTGGGGACCGTCGACGACATCACCCAGCGCTGCCGGGCCGAACGGGTGGCGGAGGCCGCGGCGGGTCCTGTCCGTCTGGTCAACCGCATCGAACTGGTCCCGTTCCCGCCCCGTCAGGACGGTGAGATCACCCGACACGTCCAGGATGCCCTGCAGGAGGATCCCTGCATTCGCTCCGGTCAGATCGAGGTGACTGTCCGGGACGGTCTGGTCACCCTGACGGGTGGGACGGACTCCCACGTCACCCGGTGCCTGATCACGGCCACCTGCTGGTGGATCCCCGGTGTGCGGGCCGTCGACAATCAATTGATCGTCGAGCACCCTGAAGCGGATCGCGACTGGGTCGTCCTGGAAACGATCCCCGTCGTCTTCAGCAAGGACTGGCTGCTCGGCGGCTGCAACATCCTCTTCAGCTGCCGCAACGGCCTCGTCCGCTTGAGTGGCAGTGTGCCCGGCCCCGAGATCAGCCGGGCCGCCGAGAACAACGTCTGGGTCCTCGACGGGGTCACCGACGTGATCAACGAGCTGCAGATCGAGCCGGCGGCGACCCGGCTCAGCGCCTAGGCCAAGTGGTGCCCCCGGTTCAGCGCCGGGGCCAGGTAACGCCCCCGGCTCGGTGCGGGCGCCGATCCATAGGCCGCCGGCGGAACCCATGGCCGAGTCGCCGGACCCGACTCGCGACCTTGGGGAGGACTTGGATTGCCAGGCACGGAGCTGGCGGATCCAGCGGTGAGGGTGGTGGGCATTTCTGGCGATCGTCCTGACGGCGCTCCTGGGCGGCTTCGGCAACGGTCCCAACAGTGTCGGCTCCTGGTCGTCGCCAGCAGGCATCATCACGGTGACCGGGGAAGCGATCGTGCGTAGGCGATCGCCGATGGATCTGCGGTGGCGGCCAGACGCGACAAGACCCTGCTGGGTAGCAGGGTCTCGTCGATAGCCTTGATGGCGGGGAGAGAGGGATTCGAACCCTCGAGGCCGCGTTAGCGACCTACGATCTTTCCAGGATCGCTGATTCAACCACTCTCACATCTCCCCGTGGTTCGTTGTCTGGCTGTGGCGGAGAGGGAGGGATTCGAACCCTCGTGGGTTTTGACACCCCATCCGCTTTCGAGGCGGCTCCGTTATGACCACTTCGGTACCTCTCCTCAGCAGACACGGTTCAAGTTACACGACATGTATCCCGAGTGTCCAGTGGGCGCTTGCCTGCTCCTTGACAGCGCTTTCGGCAGCAAGCTACGATGTGTTGACTTGGGCGCCGCAAAGCCAGGCCGGGAGCCGCTTTCGGCGCTCCGATAGCCGGACGGAGCGCTTGGATGGAGACAGCGGCAATTTCAAACACGGCGTTAATGGTCATCTTTGGTCTCGTGGTCGGAGGCGGCGGTGCTTTCACCTGGAGCTACATGAAGACCCAGCGTCTGGAAGCCGAGAAGCGTCTGCACGAGGCGCTCTCGCTCAAGTCCCGCGAGGCAGAGCAGCAGCTGGTTTTCCAAGGCAAAGCGGAAGCCCTGCAGCAGCGGTCCGATCTGGAACGTGAGTTGAGCGAGCGCCGTTCCGAGCTGACCCGCGTCGAGTCCCGCCTCGAACAACGCGAGGAGGACCTGCACCGGCAGCAGCAGCATGTCGCCCAACAAGAACAGTCGATCGCCTCCAAACAAGGCGTCGTTGATGCCCGGGCCGAGGAGTTGCAGGAAACCCTCGTCCGGCAGGGCCGCGAGCTGGAGCGGATCAGCAGCATGACGTCCGAGGAGGCCCGCCGTTACCTGATGGACAAGCTGCACACGGAGCTGTCCCAGGAGCAGGCCACGATGATCCGGCAGATGGAGCAGGAAACCCGTGAGACGAGCGAGCGCAAGGCACGCTCGATCCTCTCGCAGGCGATCCAGCGCTGCGCCGTCGATCACGTCTGCGAAGCGGCCGTCACGGTGGTCTCGTTGCCCAGCGACGACATGAAGGGGCGGATCATTGGCCGGGAAGGCCGCAACATCCGGGCCCTGGAGGCGGCCACCGGCGTCGAACTGATCATCGACGACACGCCCGAGGCCGTCGTCATCAGCGGGTTCGATCCGGTCCGCCGGGAGATTGCCCGGATCGCCCTGGAGACCCTCGTCGCTGACGGCCGCATCTCGCCCACCCGGATCGAGGAAGTCGTCACCCGGGCCAAGCAAGAAGTCGAAGACCGCATGAAGGAGGACGGCGAACAGGCCATCCTCGATGTCGGTATCTCCGGCGTGCACCCGGAGATCATCAAGCTCATCGGCCGGTTGCGGTATCGCACCAGCTACGGCCAGAACATCCTGCTCCACTCCAAAGAGGTGGCTTATCTGGCTGGGATCATCGCCGCCGAACTGAAGGCCGATGTGGACGTGGCCAAGCGGGGGGCACTGCTGCACGACATCGGTAAGGCCTTGACCCATACGATGGACGGTACTCACACGGCGCTCGGCGTCGAGGCGGCCCGTAAGTACAACGAGTCACCCCGGGTCATCCACGCCATCGAGGCGCACCACAACGACGTCATGCCCGAGACGGTTGAGGCCGTCATCGTCCAGGTCGCTGACGCCCTGTCGGCGGCCCGGCCGGGTGCCCGGCGGGAGCCGCTGGAGACGCACGTCAAGCGCATGCAAAAGCTCGAGGACATCGCCAAGAGCTTCACCGGGATCGAGCGGTGCTTTGCGATCCAGGCCGGCCGTGAGGTGCGGGTGATGGTGGCGCCGGACAAGGTGTCCGATGCAGAAGCCGCCGCCCTGGCCCGGGACATCGCCAAGCGGATCGAAAGTGAAATGACCTACCCCGGTCAAGTGAAGGTCACGGTCATCCGTGAGAGCCGCAACAGCGAGTTTGCCAAATAGCATGTGGTTGCCGCAGGTACCGCCGCCCCCAATCGGGTGCGGACGGATTTTGTTTTTCGGGGATTCCGTCGGCCGCTCCGGCCGTGAGGCGATGATGACCGCCGTCCAAGCCTGGCGGGTCCCGTTGCAGGTCGACTGGGTCATCGCCAATGGTGAAAACGTCGCCGGCGGATTCGGCATCACCCGGACGATTTTCCAGACAATGCGTGAATCAGGCATCGACGTGGTGACGACCGGCAACCATGTCTGGGACCAGCGGGAAGCCCTGCAGGTGGTCAAGGAGACGGACCGGCTGTTGCGACCGCTGAATGCCCTGCCCGGTGCCCCTGGCGTCGGCCTCGTGTATTTGCCGGAGCCGGCCCCGGGGCTGATCGTGATCAACCTGATGGGCCGGGTCCACATGCCGCCCGGCGAAGACCCGTTCCGCAGCGGCAGGGCCGCCATCGAGGAGGCCCGCACCCGCACGCCACTGGTCTTCGTCGATTTCCATGCCGAGGCGACCGGCGAAAAGATCGCCTTTGCCCGCCACGTCGACGGCCTGGCCACGGCGGTGGTCGGCACCCACACCCACGTGCAGACGGCGGACGAACGGGTCCTGCCGCAAGGCACGGGGTTTTTGAGCGATGCCGGCATGTGCGGTCCTTACGACAGCTGCATCGGCATGGACGTGGCGGGGGTACTCCGCAAAACCCTCACCGGCCTGCCGGAGCGCTTCGTTGTCGCTCAAGGGGTTGCACAAGTTAATGGTGTTATACTTGATGTCGACAGAGCTTTGGGTTGCAGCGTCGCCCTACACCGGTTTCAGGGCCTCGTCGAGACCGAAGCTGACCCTGCCTGACAGCCGATTTGCCGACCCCAACGTAGCAAGGAGACAGGCCATGGACGTCCTGAAAGTGTCAGCCAAATCGAATCCGAGCTCGGTGGCCGGAGCCTTGGCAGGCGTCCTGCGGGAGCGTGGCCGGGCGGAGCTCCAGGCCATCGGTGCAGGGGCGATCAACCAAGCCATCAAAGCGATTGCCATCGCCCGGGGCTATGTCGCCCCCAGCGGTATGGACCTAGTCTGCGTGCCGGCCTTCATCGACATCCTCATCGACGGCGAAGAGCGTACGGCGATCAAGCTGATCATCGAACCGAGGTAAGGCGCCACCGGGTCGGCTTTGCCGGTTCGTTGGGTGGCGCTCAGTGTGCCGGGTTTTGCCAGGCCGGAATGTAGGGAGGCCTTGGTGGGCATCGTCGTTGTCGTTCTGGGGATCGTGTTCCTCGCCTTCGGGGCCCTGCCGCCCTTTGCCAGCTTCTATGGGACAGGGCTGATCCGCCAGCGCCTTGCCGCTCCGGCGGCCACCCTCTCCGTTGCGGCCGTGCCCACCTGGCGTCTGTTGGGCGCCGATGCTGACCTGATCCACGTCAAGACGGGGCCGACGACGTTCAACGGCTGGCTCGTCGAGGACCTCCTCATCGACGGCGGCCCAGTGCGTGTGGGGCACCCCTGCCAGTTGTCCGCCGGCGTCGTCATGCGCAACACGGTCCTGGAGCCGGCCATCCGGGCCGGGGTCGAGGCGTACACGGCCACGCTCGCCGAGACGGTCGGCGTCCCGGGGGCGGCGGTGGCGGACCTGGAGATTGCCTTGGGCCCGACGACGGTCGTCTCCGGCCGTCTGGAGGCATTCGGTGGACTCGTCGCCGTGCCTTTCCGGCTGGCTGGGACGCCGGATGCGCTGAGCCCCCGTGAAATCGGCCTGCGCAAAGCGGTCGTCACCTTGAATGGGACCGAACAATCCATCGGGGATGTGCCGCTGATGACGCTGCCCATCACCCCGGGCGTGGGGGTCACGCTGACCCGGATGGCGATGTCGCCGACCGAGCTGCGGGTCTGGGCGATGCTGAACGTTGCTGATCCCGGTCGCTTCCTGGCGCCGGCCCCGGTCGGCAGTGGAGGGAGTTTACCCGCCACGCCTTAGACTCAGGATGCATATGGCGCGGAATGTTGGGCATGCAACGGAACGTACCCCCGTCTCCTGATCATAAAGAACCGCTGGTCATGGTGGTCGACGATGAACTGGAAATCGTTGACATCGTCCAAGTGGTATTGCAGTATGCCGGCTTTCGGGTCTTGGCTGCCGCCTCGGGCGAGGGGTGCCTGGCGGCCCTGCAAACGGTACAGCCCGACTTGATCCTGCTCGACATCATGATGCCGGGTCTCAGCGGCTGGGATGTCCTCGACCACTTGCGGGCCGATCCCCGCCTCCGGACGATTCCCGTGATGATGCTGACCGCCTTGGCCCAGGACTCCGAAATCCGCAGGGGACTTGCCGCCGGCGCGGTGGAATACCTCGTCAAACCCTTCGACCTGGTCGGCTTACTCCATCACGTGAATTGGGCCCTGAACGAAAGCACGCCCGAGGAGCGGGAGGCCCCCCGCCGCCGCCTGCTGGACAAACTCCGCCTCGCCGGTGCGTGAACCGGTGTCGACAGGCGCACAACTGCGGCGTGACGCAGGCGCTCGGCGAATTACAGGCGAGCCGTTACGCTGGTCGCACGCTTCTGAAGGAGGTCGGCCATGGGACGGGTGATCCATTTTGAAATCAATGCCGGGGATCCCACTCGGCTGGCCGGGTTCTACGAGCAGGTATCTGGCTGGACGGTCCAGGCCGGGTCGGGTCCCCATCCCTTTTGGCTGATCAATGACTGCCCGGGGATCGACGGGAGCATGCTGCTGCGGCTCCCGTGGAACAGCCTGTGACGGCGATGATCCGGGTCAAATCACTGGCCGAATCGCTCCGTCTCCTGCAGGCGAACGGTGGCATGGTCACCGTCCACCCCCAGCCGGTGCCGGGTGTGGGGATCGTCGCCTATGGGACAGATCCGGAGGGCCGGGAGTTCGGACTGATGCAGATGGATCCGGGCGCCGGCGGATAGGCCAAACAAGCAAAGCCCCGGCGATGTCGCCGGGGCCCGGGGAAAGTCGCTGAAAGGATCAGGCGCCGATCGAGGACCGTTCAGTGGTGTTCACCTGTTCGAACAGATGCTGGCTGATGATCTCGTCGTGATCATCATGGTAGACCGTGCCGTGGCACTGGTAGACACCCGTATAAAAGATATTCTCGAGAATGGTTTTGATCGTGTTGGCCTGCCAACGGCCGCCCCGCTTGGTTTTCACGCTCTGCTTGGTCAGGTCGTTGGCGATCTGCCGCAACGACCGGCCGGACAAACGCTCACGGAAGATCCGCTTGACGATGCTGGCCTCTTCGGTGACGACGGCATACTGGTTTGTCGTCTCATCGATGCGGTACCCGTACGGGCAGGCGCCACCGTTGTAGAGGACTTCCTTGGCCCGGACACGCTTGCCTCCGGTTTGTTGGGGCTGGGTCCACTGGGCGAGCTGGGGGATCCGGATCAGGGTTTGCAGCAGCTGACGGCCATCGGGGCTCGACGTGTCGATCCGCTCTTCAATGGCGACCAAGCCAGCGTCCCGGAAAGCAAACTCGTTGAGGATGGTCACGGCATCGTGGAAGCGGCGGCCGAGGCGGGCCAGGCTGTCGACGACGACGCAGTCCAGCTTCTGGTCCTGCAGCATCGTGAACATCTTGACCAGTTCGGCCCGCTTGAGGGCCACACCGGTCGCACCCACGTCGGCGAACAGCTCGACCAGTTCCATGCCGTTTTCGGCACAGTAATCGGCGATCCGCTGGCGCGTCTCGTCCAGGATCGGCTGCGGCTCGGTCACACTCGGGCTGATCCACAGGTAACCGACAGCTCGCTTCATGATGGGCTTTCCTCCACAGGGGTGTTGGGACAAGGTTGTTGGCGCTCTGTTAAGAACCTGTACCACACCGCTATTATAGGCGTTCGTTAACCGGGCCTTGCGCCACTTCCGTTATCGGTCGGTTAACTTGTGACAAAGTTAACAATAATCTGACATGCCATCAATGACAAGGGGTCCCCATCACATGATCGCCAATTGCGGGGCTTGACCGTTGCATGCCCGCAAATGCGTCCTGCCAGGCCCTTTGCGCACCTCAGCACCTTGAGCATGACGGGTCTCGGAGTAACGATCCGTGCGCCCCGACACAGCTTTACGGCGAATATGAGCGGCAAGCGCTCGGAAACGGGCGCCTCCAGGGCGGTGCATCACCGGACCGCCCGACATGGGCAGCAGACTCTCCCATGCGCGCTGCGCCGCCGGCAGCCCACCCTACGCGAGGCCGGCCCAACTGGCGGTTTTACTACCGAGGGCGATGACGGCATTGACCGTGTCCTGATACGGAGTCGGGTCGAGGATGCCCTGGCTGCGGAAGCTGTTCACCTGGTCGATCATCGAGATGGCATGGTCGATCTGGGCATTGGAGCCACGGACGTAGGCGCCGATATTGATCAGATCCTGGGCGTCTTTATAGGTGGACATGATCGAGCGGACTTCACCGGCTGCCGACCGGTGCTCTTTGGTGGTCAGGACGTTGAACAGCCGGCTGACGCTCGGCAGGACGTCGATGGCCGGATAAATATTGGACGAGGCAATTTTCCGGTCCAGCACGATGTGGCCGTCGAGAATACCCCGAACGGCGTCGGCGATCGGCTCGTCCATGTCGCCACCGTCCACCAGGACCGTGTATAGCGCCGTGATCGAGCCCTTTTCACCCATGCCTGAGCGCTCCAGGAGCTTCGGCAGCAGGGCGAACACGGAGGGCGTGTAGCCTTTTGTGGACGGCGGCTCGCCGATCGCCAGGCCGATTTCCCGCTGGGCCATGGCGAACCGGGTAACGGAGTCCATCATCAGGAAGACCTTCAGGCCCTGGTCCCGGAAGTACTCGCAGATCGCCGTGGCCGTATAGCTGCATTTGACACGCTCGAGGCTGGACGTGTCGGAGGTGGCCGAGACAACGACCGAACGGGCCAGGCCTTCTTCACCGAGGGCGTCCTCGATGAACTCCAGGACTTCCCGGCCCCGTTCTCCGACGTTGCAGACGATCGAGATGTCGCATTTGGCGTTGCGGGTGATCATGCCCATCATG
>JACMPN010000376.1 GCA_014377495.1 Candidatus Sericytochromatia bacterium | reverse complement strand
GGGGCCCCGGGCCAACGGGGGCCCCCGGGAGAACCCCCCCAAGGGGGCCCGGTGTTCCCGCGAATGAAACACCCCGCGGCCCCCTCGGGGGGCCGGCGTCTGTTTCATTTGGCGGCAGGCTAGAGGATGAGGTCCGTATCGTCCAGGACACCCGGCGCCGGATACTGGGCCACGGCCGCCGCCCAGACGCCGCGCTCGGCCAGCCGGAGAAAGACGGCCACCACGGTGGGATCAAAGCGGGTCCCCGCCGCGGCGGCGATGGCGGCGATGACGGTGTCCAGATCGTGGCCGGGCCGGTAGGGAAAGTCACAGAGGGCGTTGTCCATGGCGTCGGCCACGGCGAGGAAGCGGGCCCCCAGGGGAATCGCCTCCCCGGCCAGCCCGTCCGGATAGCCCGTGCCGTCCCAACGCTCGTGATGGGCCCGCACGATGGGCGCCACATCCTGCAACGTGGCGACCTGGGCCACCAGATCCGCCCCGGTCCGACAATGGCCCTGCAGGTGGATGGCGCTCACCCCTTCGGGGGGTGCATGGGGCTCGACGATCCCGTCCGGCAGGCCGATGGACCCCACGTCATGCAGCAGGGCGGCAATCCCCAGCTGGGGAATTTCCGGGTCGGCCAGCCCTAGCTCCCGACCCATGGTCAGGGCATAGGCGGCCGTCCGCCGGGCATGGCCATGCAGGTGCGGGCTGCGCAGCCCCAGGGCCGCCGACAGGCCGCGGACGGCGTCAGAGTAAGAACGCTCCAACTGGGCGGTCCGGGTGGCCACCTGGTGCGGGATCCGCTGCAGACGCTGGGCCTGTTCCCAGAGCTGGGATTTTAGGGCCACCAAGGCCTCGTCCTGGATCGTGCGCTGCTCGCTGAGGACCATCAGATTGTGCTGGGCCTGCAGCATTTCCTCTTCGAGTTGCTGCAGGCGTTCCTGCAGGGCGAGGTTCTGTTCGGCCATCGGCGACAGGCAGGGCAGGACGAGGGTAAAGGTGGCCCCTTCACCCAGCCGGCTGGCCACCAGGATCTCGCCGCCCAGACTGCGGGCCAGCCGCTGGGCAAGGTAAAGCCCCAGCCCCAGTCCACCCTGGTGGCGGCGCATGGGGTTTTCCGCCTGATGAAAGGGCGTGAACAGCTCGGCACAGTCCTCTTCGCTGAGGCCCGGTCCCGTATCGCTGACTTCGACGTGGATGTCGTCATCGATCTGACTGGCCCGGACGACGAAGCTGCGCCCCGCCGGCGTGAACTTCACGGCATTGCTGACCAGCTGCAGCAAAATCTCGGAGAGCTTGCCGGGCACCGTTTCCAGTTGCACGTCTGCCAGTCCCTGCAGGGTGACATGCAGGCGCTTGGCCTCGATGAACGTGGACAGCGATGACAGGACGTCCCGCAACTGCTGGGGCAGATCGACCCGCCGGACGGGGGTCTCGGTCGTGGCGTTCTGCTCGACCTCGCTGAACAGCAGCAACTCGTCGATGATGCTGCTCAGCTGCTTGACGCCCTGGCTGATGATCAACATGAAATCGCGCCGGTCGGCGTTGAGGGCCGGATCCTCCAGAGTGATCGCCAGTATCTCCACAGCAGCCGAAATCGTCGTCAGCGGGGTGCGCAGCTCATGACTGAGCAGCGTCACCGCCAACGAGCGGAGGCGGTGGGACTCGGCTTCGTTGAAGGGGGCCACTGAAGGACTAACGACCCGCCGTCACGGCAAAGGACTGCAGCCAGGTCCGGACCCGGCCGGCCACCTGCGGCCCTGTGAAGCCGAACTTTTCGGCCAACACTTCGGCCGGTGCCGAAGCCCCGAACCGGTTGATGCCGATGACGAGGCCCCGCCGGCCGACCCAGCGGTACCACTCGGGCGCATGGGAGGCCTCGATGGCGACGACCCGCTCGTGGTCGATCGGCAGCACTGATTCCTGATAGGCCGCATCTTGGGCGTCGAAGACGTCCATGCTCGGCATGCTGACGATCCGCACCTTCAGGCCGCCTGCTTCCAGCTCGGTCGCCGCCGTGACGGCGATGCCCACTTCGGAACCGGTGGCGACGAGGATGACGTCGGGCTTGCCGCCTGCCGTCTCCTGCAAAATGTAGGCGCCCCGCATCACCTGCGAGACATGGAAATCGGCCGACCGCTGCAGTGTCGGCACCTTCTGGCGGGTCAGGGCCAAGACGGACGGGCCGGTCGCCTGGGACAGCGTCCAGGCCCAGGCCACGGCCACTTCGGTCCCGTCGGCTGGACGCCAGACGGTGAGGTTGGGGATCGCCCGCAACGAGGAAAGATGTTCGATCGGCTGATGGGTCGGGCCGTCTTCACCAAGGAAAATGCTGTCATGCGTGAGGATCATCGTCGTGCGCAGGCCCATCAGGGCAGCCAGGCGCAGACTGGGCCGCATGTAGTCGGCAAAAACGAGGAAGGTCGCCCCGAACGGCAGCCATGCCCCATAAAGGGCCATGCCGTTGACCATGGCGGCCATGGCGTGTTCGCGAATGCCAAAGTGCAGGTTGCGCCCGCCGAAGTCACCCTTCTGCACGCTGCCGGAAGTCTTGATCCGGCAGTTGTTCGAAGGTTCGAGATCGGCCGAGCCGCCGGCCATGGCGGGGATCAGCTCCGCCGCCTTTTGGACACAGAGACCGGAGAGGGCCCGGGTGGCCAGGGTCTGACCGGCCACGGCGGCGACCAGCTGCTCCGCCAGATCGACCGGTGTAGACCGCTGCCAGTGGGCTTCCCACTGGGTCGCCCGGACGGGATCGGCGGCACGCCAGGCCGTCAGCTTCTGTTGCCAGGCGTCGTAGCCTTGCTTGTTCGTCGTTACCCGCTCGGCGAAGTAGGCTTTGACCTCATCCGGAATCAGGAAAGTCGGTTCCGCCGGCCAGCCCAGGTTTTCCTTGGTGGCAGCCGTTTCGGCAGCGCCGAGGGGCTCGCCGTGGGCCTTCGAGGTATTCGCCCGGGCGGGACTGCCGTAGCCGATCGTCGTCTTGGCGACGATCAGGCTGGGGCGGGTCTTTTCGCCTTGGGCGGCCCGGATGGCGTTGGCGATGGCCTCGTGGTTGTGACCATCGATATGCTGGACGTGCCAGTCATATGCCTCAAAGCGCTTGCCAACGTGCTCCGTAAAGGCCAGATCGGTGCGACCCTCGATGGTGATGCTATTGGAATCGTAGAGGACGATCACGTTGCCCAAACCGAGATGCCCAGCCAAGGAAGCGGCTTCGGAGGCGACGCCTTCCATCAGGTCGCCGTCGCTGACGATGCCGTAGACGTAGTGGTCGATGGGCGCAAACTCGGCGGTATTGAACCGGGCGCCCATCATCTCGGCGCCCAGCCCCATGCCGACAGCGTGGGCGAAGCCCTGGCCGAGCGGCCCGGTGGTCACCTCAACGCCGGGCGTATGGCCGAACTCGGGATGGCCCGGGGTCTTGCTGTCCCATTGGCGGAAAGCCTGGATCTCCCGCAAGGGCAGGTCGTAGCCGCTGAGGTGCAGCAGGCCGTAGAGGAGCATGCTGGCGTGGCCGGCGGAGAGGACGAACCGGTCCCGGTTGACCCACCGGGTGTCGGACGGGTTGAAGCGGAGGAACTCGGTCCAGAGGACGAAAGCCATGTCCGCCATGCCCATCGGGGCGCCGGGATGGCCGGAATTGGCCTTGTCGACGGCATCGACGGCGAGCATCCGGATCGTGTTGACGCAGCGGTCACGCAATGTAGGCGCAGTGGCGGGCATATATCCTCCATGTCACCAGTGATTGGCGACCAGTGATCCGGGTCAGGCTGGTCCAAACAGGAGCAATCCTGGAGGGAGTATGGCATATGCGCCACCCGGCCCAAAAGAGGCAGCGGACCTGTCCGGACCTCGGCCGGCAATCCCTTAGGAACGGCCGCCGGAAAGGGCCTTCACGAAAAGGCTCATGCCTTCCAACAGGGTCGCCTGTTCGGGCTCGGTCAACGTGGCCATCGCTTCGCGCATCCGCCCGCACCGCCGCTGGCGCAGCTCGTCATAAATGGCGGTCCCATCGGAGGTCAGGTTCACCTGGACGATCCGCCGGTCCCGGTCATCGGCCTGCCGACTCACCCAACCGCTCTGCACCAGACGGTCCACGAGACTGGTCGCCGCGGCACTGGACAGGGCCATGTAATCGGCGATCCGGCCCATCGTCACCGGGGCCGTGGACCCGATGACCATCAGGCACATGCCCTGGGCATTGCTGAGCTTCATCTCCGCCATGTCCCGCAAATGGTGGTCCTTGGACAGGGTGAACAACTGACGCATCAACCCCTCCAAGGCCTGCTCGGAGGCGGCGATCCCTTCATTAACCATGTTGGGGGACCTTTTCGGGCGTCATTTCGAAGCCCATCGAACGATACAGGCGGGCCCGGTTCAGGTTGATGTCAAAGGTGGCGTTGATCAGGCTCAGCTTG
>JACMPN010000375.1 GCA_014377495.1 Candidatus Sericytochromatia bacterium | reverse complement strand
TGAGGGGTGAGAGGAATTTTGCCATGTCCCTACGTCGCTGGATCACAGTCACCCTCACTGTCTCAGCCTGCCTGACGCCCCTGGCGGCCCTGGCGGAGCCGGCATTTCTCGCCATTCCGCTGGGGACGAGCGGCGGCCTGTACGAGGACGATCTGTCGTCCTACCTGCTGGCGCCCAAAGGCTCCGGCGACTTTCTGGCCCTGGATGCCGGGACCCTGATGGCCGGCCTGCGCAAAGCGGCCCAGCTCGGCTCCCTGGATGGCATCGTCACCCCGGCGGACGGCGATCTCATTCCGGCGGCGGCCATGTTACAGCGGCACATCAAGGCCTACCTGATCTCGCACCCGCATCTGGATCATCTGGCCGGGCTGGTCATCAATGCGCCGGACGATGCCAAAAAAGACATCCTCGGGACCGGTCCCACGATCGACCGGATCCGGGACCACCTGTTCAACTGGCAGATCTGGCCGGCCTTCGGTTCGGAAGGCTCCGGCGTCCTGCTCGGGAAATACCGCTATGTGCGCCTGGTGCCGGCTGTGGCCGTGCCCGTCGCCGGCACTGGCATGACGGTCGAGCCGTTTGCACTCAGCCATGCCGACGGCTACCCGTCGACGGCGTTTCTCGTCTCGGCAAACGGCGCCCATGTGCTGTATTGCGGTGATACGGGCCCGGACGCCGTCGAAAAATCCGACCGGCTGCAGCAGCTCTGGCGGCGGATCGCCCCGTTGGTCAGAACCGGTGCCCTGAAGGCGATTTTCATCGAGGCGTCCTATCCCGACGGGACACCGGACACGCGCCTTTTCGGCCATCTGACACCGGCCTGGCTGATGGCCGAAATGCACGTCTTGGCGGCCGCCGTCGATCCAGCCAAACCCGCCACGGCCCTACAGGGACTGACGGTCGTCGTCACCCATGTCAAACCTTCGATGAAAGCCGGGATGGCGGCATCGGCGCGGATCATGCAGCAGCTGCAGTCCCGCAACGACCTGGGCGTGCACTTTGTCCTGCCCGAACAGGGGCGGCGGCTGGCGTTGTAGCGGAAGAGGGGCGTTGATCCGGCTTGGGACAGCCCGTGCCTCGTCAGCTCAACGTCTGCAGCACGTCTCTCGTAAAGCCTTGCAATTCGTCCGTCCGCCCGCCATGGATCTTGGCGACCCAGTCGGGATCGGCCAAGAGCGCCCGCCCGACGGCGACGAGGTCGAAGTCGCCGCGCTCATGGCGCCGGATCAGCTCGTCGAGTGCGTGCGGCACCGAGGATTCACCCCGGAAGGCCGCCGTGAATTCGCCCGACAGGCCGACCGAACCGACCGTGATCGTCGGCCTGCCCGTGACCTTCTTGGCCCAGCCGGCGAGGTTCAGGTCCGATCCGGCAAACTCCGGCTCCCAAAACCGGCGCTGCGAGCAATGGAAAATGTCGACGCCGGCCTCGGCGAAGGGCGTCAGCCAGGCTGCCAGCTCGGCGGGTGTCTTCGCCAGCTTGGCGTCATAGTCGGACAGTTTCCATTGGGACAGCCGCTGGATGATGACGAAATCCTCGCCAACGGCCTGACGCACGGCCTTGACGATCTCGATACCGAAGCGGGTCCGCGCTGCGAGACTGTTGCCGCCATAGCGGTCGTGGCGCTCGTTCGTCTTGTCCCAAAGGAACTGGTCGATGAGGTAGCCGTGGGCGCCATGCAGCTCCAGGCAATCGAAGCCCAGGCGCTTGGCATCGGCGGCGGCAGTGGCAAAGGCGGCGATCGTGGCCTCGATGTCCTGTGTCGTCATCGTGCCGCCCGCCGGTTGGCCCGAGACGAGCAGTCCGGAGGGCCCTTCCAGCGGACCCGGCGGCAGCCACCCCGATTCATGGGCCTTCACCACCCCCATGTGCCACAGCTGCGGCGCCATTTTGCCCCCGGCACCATGCACGGCTGCCACGACGGCCTGCCATTGGGCCAGGGCGGCGTCGCCGTGGAAGTGGGGGACCCCGGGATAGGCCGAGGCTGCCGGCCGGCCGACGACCGTGCCTTCGGAGACGATCAGGCCGACCTCGCCGATGGCCCGTTTGCGGTAATAGTCCACCGATGCCGCCGGCAACACACCGTCCGTCCCAAAGGACCGCGTCATCGGGGCCATCACGCAGCGGTTTTTCAGGGTCAGGGACTTGAGTGTAAAGGGGCGAAACAGCGAATCGGGACTCATGCGTGGGCCTTCCGTCGGTGCGGTCGATGCCCGGCTCACACCGCAGACAGTGTAACGCCGTCTGGAAGGGCAGTTCGACACGACTTATGGCGCCGATCGGAACCGAATACGCCGAATCGGTCGCCAGCACCTCGCCGCCCTGGCCTGCGGTGACGCCGAATTCGGAGGCGTTCACCAACGTCTGCTAAGCGGGACAGACGGTCCAGTCGGGGTCGGCGTGTACGACCCGGCCCGTGATCGCCCGACAGGCTCCGATCACGTCGGTCTGGCGCATGAGGGCGGGGATGACGTTGCGGTTATAGGCGTCATGGTCGGCGGCCGAGGCCCAGACCGTCGCCGTCAGGAACCGGTGGGGATCCTCAGTGCCGACCCCGAAGACCCCGGCGAGGACCCCGTTGGCGGTCAGAGCGGGATTCCACAACGTTGCCTGCATGTGGCGAAATGCCTCACGGGCACCCGGATGGACGACGCACTCCACCAGCCGCATGAACGGTGCCACCGGGCGTTCGTCCCGGGCCAGCCAGGGGACGAGGTCACCCAGATCGGCCTGCCGGCCGGCGATGGCGCGGTCCTGCAGGAAACAGGTCATCTGGGAGGTATCCCGCACAGCCGTCTGGCCGGCGACCGCATAGATCCGGTCATGGTCTGCGGCCATGAAGCGGTCGTAAGCGGCCTCGTCCTGCCACAGGCTGAGGATCACGGCCTCGCGGGGGTTGGCGATGCCCCACCCGCCGAGCTGACCGAGGAATCCGGGCAGACCGGCCAGTTGCCGCCATGCCAACTGGCCCTGGGTAAACCGGGCTGGGTCGGAGGAGGTGGTGACGAAGAGCTTGACGAACATGGTCCCAGTTTAACCATCGTGCAGGCGGTCATGCTGGTGCTTTCACGTTTTTTGAACGCAGGGCCCGGTCAGGATCACCGCACCATGGTGACGGACGTCACTGATCGGTGCGTTTTTACGTGCCGGTGTCGTTGCCCCGGTCCGGCTCGGTCTCAGGCCGCCCGCAGGGCGTGTTGCGGCTGGGCAAAGGCCTTGCGCAGAGTCTCAGTGGCCAATCGCAGCGCCCCTTCCGGATCATCATTCAGAATCGGGTCCGGCGTAACATCATGGTAGGCGGCAAGAATGACAACCCGGACTGGCCCCATTTGACGATGTAATTTGGCCCCACCCTGGTCCGGCTAATTGAAGCCGAACTACAGGTGTCTACGAAGCTGTCACCACCCCCTTCCGCCCCCGAACTGCAGCCTGTGCCTTGATCGTTTCCTCCAGACGCACGGATTTGTCACCGGAGCAGGTAAAGGACGGCAGCCGCATCGAGTACCCCACACTCCAGGGATCCGGTGACGGCCTCGACCACAGCTGGCTTGGCGTGACACCGGTGGAGCAACAGGACTTCCACCATCTCCTTGATCCCGTCCGTATGGCCGTGCCTGGTTTGCAGGGCCGTCAAGAAGTGGTCGTAGAGAGCTGGCCATTCACCCTTCTGTCTTGCCTGGTGCAGGGCCAGAGATCCGACAAAGCCGCCCGGTTTCTGGATCAACACCTCCAGGCAATGATCCAGTTGCAGGCTGTCACCGTCTCTGCCCGTCAGCCGGTCATGGTGGGCGACCTGCTGGCCCCGATGAAAGGCCGCCACCGTCTTGGCGGCCAGATGCACCTCCACGTTGAGGCCGTGTAGACCAATTGGCACCGAGTAGCGGTTGGCAGCGACCCGGATGCGGCCATGCTGATCAACGGTCCCCATCGTGACGATGGCCGTCGAGAAGGGTTCTGCCGGCAGCGGGCGTAACGTGGGGAGCTCTCTGGCCCACGCCGTGGCCACGGTCTCGTGCCGGCCCGCCATGATGCGCTGATCGTCCTGCTGACACAGGGCGCTGAGGTTTTCGTTATAGGTGTCCAGGGACTGGCTGGCCGGGATTGGCACCAGGTGACTGCGGCGGAAACGGCCCTGAGCGTTCTCGACGCCGCCCTTCTCGTGAGCGCCGACGATGCCGACCTTGCAGAAGACGGCGGTGAAGAGGTAGTGGGAACGCAGTGCGACGAACCGGACCGTTTCTTCCCGCCTATGGCCCTGCAGGACCTTTTTGACGCCGGGTTTGTGGTTGTCGTAGCGCTCGGTCTCGAAGACCCCGCCGAAGTACGCAAAAGCGGCCACGTGGCCTTCAAGGAAGGCTTGCTGGGTCAGCCGTGGGAAGGCCATATGGAACTCCCGGCCGCTGTGGCAGGCCCGCATTGCAGAAGTGGTGGAGGGCCGAGCGCAGGCCGCCGATCACCACGTCAGCTTCGTAGAAGTCCACTTCGGCCTCCTCCCCCGCCAGATGGAACTGCGGAATGAACGCAGCGCCCAGCCGCAGACCCAGTTGCCGCCGGAGTGTCGCCACCACACCTCGTACCGTAGACTCGGCGGCCTGACAGCCATGCTCGTCCCGCAAACGCTCCCAGATGCGCCTGACCATTAGTCACAAGTCCGGAGAATTACTCTGCCGTAGGGGTTAGGCTGGCTGCCTGCATTGTTCGAAACCTTAAAAGCGCTTGTTTCGATGGGCTATTGATCAGTCAGCTATACCAAATTCCCTGTCACCGGCATCGTATTTCCTGTGTTTCAGCCCGACTTGATCGCGGCCTGAAACGTTTTTACTTGCGAATACCAAGCCTTAGGGCTGTCTGAAATCCTTATGATTAGACCATTCCAGGACTTGTGACTAATGGTCAGCTCCAGCTTGGAGAGGTGTGGTGCTGTTTGCGCTTCTTCTCCGCCCTGTCAGCCGACAGCCAGTCCTCGATCTGATGATGAAAGGCGCTCAGCACGGGCGATGGCCGTGCCGTTATCTTGCGGGGTTCCGGCACGGCGTTATGTAGGGCGGCCCGCACGACCCGGCGGTGAATCCCGAATTGCCGGGCGATGGCCCGTATGGGTTGTCCTTGCACGATATGACGGCGCCTGATTAGCTCATAAAGCTTTACTTTGGTCATCCTAGTCTCCGTTCGTTGGGTGTCGTAACCACAACGCTACGGGGTCAGGACCAAGGTGGGGCCATTTTCGTTCGTCAAAACCCCCTGGGGTGGGGCCAAATCAGGTTAGCGTTCTCAGCTGCCATCGACCGGGTGGTCCACCACTCGGTCATCCTGGACTTGGCCGAGGTGGAGAGCTACCGAGCAAATGAGGCTGAGGAACGGCAAAACGGAAAGGCTGCAAAAGCTAGCCGCTAAAGAGATCCTGACCGGCAAATCTAGTTGTCGCCACCGGCATTTCTAATTGACGTTGAACACAGTCGCTGCCATAGCCGCGATGCGAGCCAATATCGCAAACCTTGAAGCCCGTGCCTCTGCGCCTCTTGATTTGACGGGATGCCCTCCCGCTGGACCAATTCAAGGAACCAGAGCCAAAGAGCGTCGTCGATCTCGGGAAACACGGACGAGTAAGCTCCTGCCAGAAATGCCCTCCCGGTACCGGGAGGGTATTCAACCCATCGCTGCCTGTGCGATTAAAGTACCATTTATCGAAATCCCTTTCGAGACAACTTCTTGCTCTGATACATTGCGAGTGTATGTCCGCTGCTTATCGAACCATCTCAATGCGGGCGGCGCCAGGCGGTCCCACTGGGCGTGACTATTGAAAAAAGCAAGACCGTGACCTTCCCAGGCGCCGCCCAGGACAACGAGGACGAGGATGGCGCGGAGGCATAGCGAAAGGGGGCTCGGTTGGGAAACGACATCCAAGAGCTACTCGACGAAGCAGAGAAGGCGGTCGCCCGAATTGAAGCGTCGCTCGTCGATCGGCTAGATCCTGCAAGCCTCTCCGTCAGGGCAAAGATTCCGTTTAAGGTAGTGGCATTCAGTGAGGCACTGCTTTGGCGAAGTGCCGACCTTGGCAGAGTATCTCTTTCTCTCTTCAAGGCAGAAGAAGGCATGCCTGCCTGCATTATTGCCAGATCGCTCATTGAATGTGGCGCTTTGTTTTGGTATGTCGCTGGATTAGTCCGTAGCGCCATAAAATTAAAAACCGTAAATGTGATTGACGAAAAAATCAGGCAATTACTGCTTGGAAGCCGAGACAGAACCACGGAAGTTGCTGCCTTAAACGTAGTAACCGTGATCGAGAAGATCGGCAGGGAACACAGCTTCTTCAAGGAGCAGTACGAAGCACTGTGTGAGATAGCCCATCCCAATTGGATTGGCGTGTCAGGACTATTCTCTAAGATCGATGGCAAGAATATCTGGGTAGATTTCGCGAAGTACCGACGCTGCAGCGATGATATCAAGGACTATGGACTCTGTTCTTTGAACTCTGCCCTCTACTTCGTTGCTACACACCATCGGGAGATTTCGGATCTGATGCCCGAGTTCGTCGCATTGTGCGAGCAGTGCCTGAGCGATGGCGAGGGAGTGTGATTCTTCACCATTGTCCTCGGCATCGTCGCCGTCCTGCTGACCATCAGCGCTTTTCGGTGTTTGCCCCCAGTCAAGGAGCGGCAAGCTGAGGCGGTGGAGCGGTCGGCTGGTTGATTGTGGACCCGATACAGCAGGAACGGGCTCATCCCACCTGCAACTTCGCCCGGCTAAACCCCGGCCGGAGGCTTCTTCAACTGCCGCTCCAGGGCTTCAAGCAGCGTCTGATTGCTGAACGTATTGTCGCCCTTGTGGAGCACCTCGTAGGCGACCGCCAACCTATACTCGCCGGGTACCTGCTCGTCGCGAGCGGTGACCACTACCACCCCACCGTGGTAGGCGAGGTCTCGGCGCAGATACAGGAGCAAGTCGAGACCGCTTATCCCAGGCTTCATGAGATCGAGAACAACCGCATCTGGCTCCGCATAATGGAACAAAGCCAACGCTTCTTCACCGTTGCTGACAGCGGCGGTGGCATAGCCAGACAGATTGAGGCACATGGTCCACAGGCGGCTAAGCGACTCTTCGTCTTCGACGACCAGCACCGTATCAGATCGCTGAACCCCGTCGTGACGGTATGCCCCGGTTACGCCATGCTGGCCCCAGGAGGTCAGCGACATGGGATTTCAATACAACGCTTGCGGGCCGCGGCAGGTCTATTCGCCTGAAGAACGGGCAAGTTATGCCCGCCGGGCCCGCCAGCTCCTGAATACGGCGGGGATGACGGTGCCGGGGGCGGCGGAAAAGCTGGGGTTAAACCCCACGACCCTATACAACTGGCTGCGTCAGCCAGCTCCGGGGCGCTTTTTGCCGGTGGCCGTGCTGGCCGAAGCCACAGAGATCGTGGCGGCCAGCGAGTTGGCGACGAACTGCCAACCGGTCGTGGTTGCGCCGGGCGGCTACCGAGTTGAAGGGTTGGATCTGGAGGGCGTGGCCGTGTTGCTGCGGCGGCTGGCGTGATCGGCTCCACCCGGCGCGTGCGGGTCTATGCTTACGGCGCACCCACCGACATGCGGCGTTCGTTCGACGGCCTGTTCGCCATGGTGCGGCGGGACCTCGGTCGGGATCCCCTGAGCGGCGACCTTTTTCTCTTTGTCGGCCGGGATCGCCGGCGGGCAAAAGTATTATTCTGGGATGGTACCGGGTTATGCCTATATGCCAAGCGGCTCGAAACTGGCCTGTTCAGCGCCCCCTGGAAGAGCCAGCTCGACAGGCCGCTAGAGATGACGTCGAGTGAATTGCAGCTATTTCTGGAGGGCAGCCCGCTCGCCGGAAAAGTTTCGTTAAGTCCGCCGGAATTCGCCATAAATTAAGGCATATTAGCGGAATATCTGGTATTATTCAGAGGTGAACAAGCTATTCCAGACGAACGACGTTGATCTCCTGCGCAAGGCTGCCATTCTGCTCTCAAAAGAGAATGAGCGGCTCGTGCAGCAGAATCGGCTGCTTTTGGAGCGGATTGCCCAACTGAATGGCTCGGCCATCCCCCATGAGCAATCTGAGCTGACCTTTCTCAAAGAGCTGCTAGCCAGGCAAAACCAGGAACAGTTTGGCAGCTCGTCCGAGAAGTCTCGCCACCCGAATAAAGAGACACAGACCGACCAAGACGGCCAGCAGGACGCGGGCAAACCCGACAAGAAGCGCCGGGGGCACGGTCCCAGCGAGCAATTGCAGTTGCTCGTCGTCGATCAGGATCACCCCTTGCCCGACGATCAGCGGACCTGCCCGCAATGCCATGGCACGGTTGAGCCCATGGGTG
>JACMPN010000374.1 GCA_014377495.1 Candidatus Sericytochromatia bacterium | reverse complement strand
CGCCTGCCGTCGGAGGCTGCCTGAACGGGTGTGCGGTGCGACGCACACCGGACGTCGGAGCCTGCAGCACTGTGGCGGCAGAAAGGTGGCAAATGGTGCGCTTGCCCATCCCCTTTCTCTGCAAGCTGCTCCTTGTCTTCATAGCCCTGGCCATCGGGCGGGGACGGATGATGCAGCGCCTGGCGCAGCGTCGTCGGGACCTCGAGAGCCTGGTCCGCATGGCCGGCCGATTTGCCCGCCCGCTGCACTTTGCCGAGCTGGCGCCACAGATCCTCACCGAAATGCAGGCGGCATTCGGGGCGGACCGTCTCGGCATCTGGCTCTACGACGACGATCGGCGGATGGCGGAATGCGTGGCCAGCATTGGCGATGAGGCAGACCTGATCCGGGGCCACCGCTTTGCGATCCGGGACTACGCCGGGCGGATGGCGGCACTCCGTCATGGTCAGCCGATATTCATCGCCGATCCGGCCGATTTCCTGGTCAAACCCCCTGGCGGGGACACGACTCTGCCCTGCAGCATGGCGATCTTTCCGCTGATCAGCGAAGAAACGGGGCTCGGCACCATCACCCTGTCCTACACCCGGGCCGGACACGCCTTTCCGCCGGACCGGATCCCGTTTGGCCTGGCGATCTGCGCCCAAGCCGCCATCGCCCTGGCCAAAGCCCGGCTCGTCGATCGGCTGGAACAGACGTTACAGCGGCTGCAACAGGTCCAGGAACAGCTGATCCGTTCCGAGCGGATGTCAGCCATTGGTCAGGTGGCGTCTTATGTCTCCCATGAGATCAAGAACCGCCTGAACGTGATCAAGCTGGCCGCCGGCCTGGGGGAGATGCTGGCCGATCGGACGGATGCCAAAGATCGCCTGCAATCCACCATGCGCACCATCGCCCGTGAGGTGGATCGGGGCAACTCCCTGATGATGAGCCTGCTGCAATTCGCCCGCCCCACCGTGCCCAAGCGGGAGCCTGTCGAGCTGGTCGCCGTGATCGAGACGGCGCTGCTCTTTGCGCACCGCTCGAACATCACCGTGCACCGCCAGTGGTCGGCGCAGCCAGCCCGGGTGCAAGGCGATCCTGCGGCATTGGAGCAGGTGTTTCTGAATCTGATCCTCAATGCGGTGCAGGCCATGCCGCATGGCGGCGATCTGACGATCCGGCTGGACGAGAGCCATGGCTGCTGGCAGATCCGCATCCGGGACACGGGCGGGGGCATCCCCGCCGAGGTGCTGCCACACCTGTTCGAGCCCTTTTATACGACGAAAGCGGCCGGCACGGGGCTCGGTCTGGTTATCACCAAGCAAATCGTCGAGGCCCATGACGGCCGAATCTTCTGCCACAGTGAGCCCGGCAGGGGAACGGTGTTCATCGTCCGACTGCCCGAGGCCCCAATCCAGACCCGAGCCCACGCCGCGTGACGGGGCCGGACCGGGTGGGGCTAATCTTCAAGGAGGCTGGGCGTGGCTGCCGTACTGAACTCGTAGAGGGTCGGATCGTCTTCGGTGCCGATCCGGCCGTTTTCCTCGTCCAGCCAGACGAACTGGGCCGGCTGGTCAAGCGTCGGGCGGATGCCCTCGTCACGGTCTTCTTCGGCGTCGTCCTTGGCCATGTCCACGAGTTCTTCACGGGTCATCCGCTCCCAGTCGGCGTTTTTGCCGCCGCCGACATAGAACCAGAACGACTCGGGCAGCGTCTGGAGCGCAGCCTCAACGGTGGCGAACACTTCTTCACGGATGGACATGGGATCCCTCATTCGATGCCAAAGGCTAGACAGGGGGACTTTACCACCTCCCGGTGCCAAGCCCTTAGGTCAAAATCGCCGTGACGACGAGGGCGGCTAGGCCGAGGATCACAGCGGCCAGCTTGATGGCGGCGGCCACGTTGCCCTTTTCGATTTCCTTGCGGTAGTCGATCGGATCGAGCCGATCGAACAGGTTGATGCCACCGATGAAGATCAGCACACCGAGCAGGGTCCAGCCGATCGAAGCGGCGATTCGCATCAGCAGATGGGCCGTCGGAATCATGGTCTCCATCGGGGCGATCCTTTCTCGTTGAGGGGGCGGTCAGGGCTGCAAAAAGAAGGTCGGGTTTGGCGCCGTCGCAGGTGCCGTCATCATACCCGGTCAGCGCCTGGTCCATCAGGCTGCGCCGTCAGCATGCCCGTCCCCTTCCGGTTCAGCAACATCAGGCGGCTGCAAATCCCGACGATGCGCTGGGCCATCAGCGGCCGCTCGTCGTCGTGGCCGGCGATGCTGGCCTTCAGGTAGTTGTATACCTCATGCACGGAGCCGTTCTTCGCCGACAGCACGATGCACAGGTAAAACAGGGACATCCCTGGCGGCAGCCAGTCGTAGGTGTCGATGGAGTCGTCGGCCTGGTCCAGCCACTCCAGCACGAAGGCTTTGACGAGGCCCCGGTGATCGGACAGGGCCTCGCTGATGTCGGCGATCGTCTTGAGGCCCGCATGGGTCAGTTGCTGGACCAGTTGCTCCGGATAGAAGTTGTTGTAGTTGATCTCGCGACCCAGGGAGCGGGCGATGTCGCTGTCCACGGCGGCCACGAGCTGCCCCTTGATGACGAAGTTCTCCACGGACGCCCGGTCGATGAGGACCTTGTCCGGCGACAGCTCGATCTGACCGGCCACCTGCACCTCGTAGTGGGACAGGGTGCGGCGGATCTGGTTGAACTCCGTGTCGACGAGCTCTAGGAGCCCGGACAGCCGGGAAAACCGCCGTCTGACCTCCCGGGGCACCTCCAGGTGGGCCTTGTAGCCCAGGTCATGCTCGATCTCGGCCCAGGCGTGCTGGAGGATGGAGCGGATCTGGATCTCGAGCTTCATGCCGGCGAAGCGCCGGTATTCCATCAGTTGCAGCCGGGCGGCGCCGACACTGACGACAAAATGCAGGGACACGTAGCCGAAGCGGTCCGATTCGATGGCTTCCCGCTTGTCGACGGAATGGGTCCAGTCCACCTCGAACTCATCGGCGATGATCCGGGCGATCCGGTCCACGTCTTCCGCAAAATAGGTGATCACCCGCAGGCCGGCCACATCGGTGATGTCGGTGAGTTGGGCGTATTCGGCCTCGGGGCGGATCACCTTCTTGAACAGGCTGTCCCGGTTCTTCAGGCGGGCGTCGATCGAATGGGCCCGGATGTCGGCTGCCTCAAACAACTCCCTCACCAGGCCGGCGACCTTGGCCCCGAAGGCCAGGTATTTGTCGGCGTTCCTGTCGTAGGCCTCGATGATCGAGCCCGATAATTCGCTGTCCATGCCCTACCGATCCACGTTCAAACCCTGCGTGCGGGTGCCGGCGGGGATCAGCGCTGGGGCGCTGCCGGTCGGTCCCGTCAGGACCCGCACACTATCGCTTTCATGGCCGCTCAGGTCAAGGCAGCCGGAGTGCGGGCTGCCACCCGACAGGGGGCCCGCAATCAAAAAAGGGCCCCCGCCGGATGGCAGGGGCTCTGTACGCCGGGACCGGCTTGAGCCGGGTTAGATGGCGACGGTGGCAGCGGCGCTGACGGCAACCACCGGGGCGGCGGAGACGGCCGGTGCAGCGGAGGCGGCCGG
>JACMPN010000040.1 GCA_014377495.1 Candidatus Sericytochromatia bacterium | reverse complement strand
CCCGAAATGGACCCCCCCCACTAGGTGGTGCCGTGGGGTGGCCTGGGCGACCCGAGGGCGTTGCCGGGACTTCCTAAGCTCCAGTCGGAGCTGTCGTCAGCCTCCTCCTAGCCTTCGGGCCGCCCAAGCCACCCCAAGGCACCACCTGGTTCCACTGACACGCCATTTCTGTTGTTGGAGGATCTATGCCGCTTTATCGGACCGCTCAGTTCATCGTCCGGCCGGGCGCTGTCTACCCCTGCCAGGAACCGATCCAGGCCTTCATCGCTTACGTCAAAGCCAATGAGCCGGGCACGCTCCTCTATGTGTCCCTCCAAGACAGCGACGATCCGACGCGGTTCATGCACGTTTTTGCGTTTGCCGATGCGGCGGCCGAAACCGCCCATCAGTCATCTGCCGCTTTCGCCCACTTTACCGGGAGCCTGGCAGCCTTCCTCGTTAGTCAGGCTGAGGTGGAGGAGTTCGGTCTCATCGCTAGTACCTGAGTTCAGCCGGCTCTTAAAAGTGGCTTGTTAACCGATCGTTAACACATCATTACCAAACCTTGGTTGTACCCGTAGGTTGAACCAACCATAATAGTTTCATAAGCCGAGGGGACACAGACCACGGCCCCGACAGCGAATGACGTGGAAAGAGCAACCATGAAAAAGATTACGACCGTGATGATGATCCTCGCCGCCGCCCTTTCGGTTGGTTGCTCCGCAATCCCCATGCAGCCGGGTTTCACGACCCAGGCTGGTCTCCTCAAAACGGTCAAGGGCGGGGAAAAGACCCGCTCGACACTCTCCGGCCGGGAATTCGGCCAGTGTGTCGCCCGTGACTCGAGGGACGAACCCTCCGGCCAAGGCATCGGCGGCGGTGAAATCCACCGGACCAGCTGCATCGAAATCCCGCTTTACGAATAGATCTAGCCCGATTCCCCCAAGGCGGCCGATACCCATCGGCCGCCTTTTGCTGTTTACGAGTGGATGCGGATGCCCGGTTCCGCATGTGTCATCGGGGTCTGAGCCGCTCCGAGGGCTGAAGGGTGCCGATCCCGCCGCCGATACAGGCGGGTGATCAACGTCGTACCGGCACCCGACACCGCCAGGGTGGCAGGTCCCGGCGGCAGCGCTTCCAGACAGGCCAGCAGGGGTGTTTTACCGTTCGCTGTGAGCATCTCGTCACCCTGGAGTAGGAGGACCCAGTCGCTCTGGGCATGCTGCATGGCATGGGCCAGGATGTCCCGGAGCGGGGTGGTGGAATCTGTGATCAACACCAGGGCACCATGTGCATGGCAGATCCGATGTGTGTCCGGGTGCCGGCCCTGATCGTAGACGAGGATTTCCGTGGCGAGGCCATCAATGCTGGCCAGCGTGGCCGCCGAGATGGTTCGGTGCTGGGCGACGACCACCGCAACGGTGAGGCTGGGACCGTCATCGGTGGGCAACACCAGTGTTGGTGATTGGGGACCGGCCTTGCGTATGTGACCGAACGGTGCAGGTCTTTCGGACCGGCCTCCCAGCCGTTTGGCCAGGCTCTCCGCCTGCCGGCGGAATTTGGCAGTCTGCCCGACGATCAGGTGCGCCGCCGTCTGCAGGGCGAAGATCAGGTGTCGGCCGGCGATGCGGTCGTACGTGTGTCCGGCCATCGCCGTGATCGCCAGATGCCAGTCCGGTTGGCCTGGGGTGTGCATGAGACCCTGACGCACGCTCACCCGGCTTGCCGCCACACGCCCGGCGGCCGGTGCGGGATCGGCCCTCCGCACATGGAACGGCATCAGGACGATTTCCGACGCTGCCTGGACATCCCACCCCAGCCCAGACAATGGCATGTCCGATCGGGGACCACTGTGCCAGCGCGCTTCCCATGTGATCGCACCTGCCGCCCAATGGACGGCCACCAGCCCGATGGTCGGCACCGAGACGATTTCCGCTAGGCGGATCAGGTCCCTTTCAGCCACTAAGGTCTCACTGGCCTGCAGCAGGAGTATCGCGTTCCCCGCAGCCGACGCCAGGCCTTCCTGCCAGTCGGCAACGGTCGCCGCATCAGTGGGATCGTCGCCGGTCGCCGCATGCCGATATCCGCCGATCACCTGGGCGAGGGGCCAGGCAGCAAGGCTGTTCAAGGTTGTCTGGCCGGCCGGCTGGTCAGGGCTGCCAGCGACGATCACGGTCAGGGCACAGGAACGGGTGGCCACGGACAGACAAGTAAGGGCAGCCGCAGTCAGTGGTGTTGTGGCAGGGAGCTCGCCAGGGCCCGGCAACCAGGGGCGATGCCCCAGAATGGTGCCGGCCAGCCGGTCTGCCAGGTCATGACCGACGGCCGCTGCCGCTTCGAAGGCCGCCAGTGTGGTGGGATCGTCGGGGGATGTGTCGGTGTACAGCAACGGGAACTCGCCCATGGCGCGGAAGGCCCACATGTACAGGTAACGACGGGCCATCGTCTGCAACTCCGGCAACGGCTCCGGGTCCGCCAGGAGGCGCTCGATCAGGTGCGGGAAGTCCGCCGCATCATGGACCGGATGCACGAAGCCAGCGTCCCGGTAGTGGCTGCGGCCAGCCGCAGCGACCGGCCAGCCGCCAGCGGCCGCTTCCATGGCGAGGGTGGAGATGTAGACGAGGACGACGTGGCTGATCGCCAGCAGGTCATAGCTGCTGATGGGGCTGTCGGCCGCCACCACCCGCACGTTGTCCGGGAGTTTGGCGGTGATCGCGGCCAGGACCACCGGCAGGGGCTCTGCCGTGGGGATCATCCGGCCGTAACGCATGGCCTCGAAACTGGCCTCACCCGGGTGCGCCCGGAGGACCAGGTCTACGTCGGGATGGCTGGCGGCAAAGGCGATGCAGGCAGCCAACCAGGCGCTTTGCGTCGGAAAGGTGTCGTGGGCCGCGTAAAAGGCCGTATCGCCCGTGGTGCCGGCAAAGACGGTGACGACGGGACGATCGGGCCGCAAACCCAGGTGCCGGCGCAGGACGTCCAGTTCGCCACTGGGTGACGGCGAATAGGTGAATGCCCCAGGATGGCCCTTGAGCCGGCGGGAGGCCAGATCGATCTCGATGGTGGCCGCTTCGGCGGCGGTGAGCGGCACGTCGCGCCAGGCCGCCCATTCAGTCAGAAAGTTATAGTCGCAGGCGGGCTGTCCGTCCTTGAGCACCAACGTCGCCGGCCGGATACCACCTTCTTCGGCAAAGCAGGGAAGCCCGTGGCGGGCGGCGACTGCCATCACGGCGGCTTCACCGGGGATGCGGCCGTTGTGGACGATCAGGGCGCTGGGCCGGTGCTCGTCAATGAACCGGGTTGCCGCCATCGCGGCAGCCGTCGCATGTAACAGCCAGTCCCGGGCCTTGGCCGGCCAGTCCGGCAGCCGGCGCCAGTCTTCACCCCAGTATTCGTACCGCATGGCGGTATCGAGGCCTTCACCCAGGGGCAGGCCCTGCCATTCATAGGTCACCAGGGCGTCGGCGGCAATGCCGGCCAGCGTGGTCCGCGCTTCGGCCATGGCGCCGGGATCGAGCAGGCTGGACAGGGGGAGCACGGTGGCCGGATCGGCAGTGCCCAGGCGTGCGTAGGTGTGCATAGCGGGCCAGCAATCCAGACAGGCGCTCAGTCTTCCGGATGCCGGCGGGACGGAAAAGTCCCGGGAACAGCGGGGCATGGCACCATCGCAGAGGATGCGGCGCACGGAGTGCCCACGGGCTTCAAGGGCCGCAGCCATATAGGCGAGTCGGACCAAGACGCCCGCCACCGGGGTGAAATTGAACAGTCCGATCATGTTGGGTCCCATGGGGGCCGTATCACGAGCGGCATTGGCAGTTCTGGGATGGGTGTGCGAAGGGTCAGGGTGGTCCGGATCCGGCTAGGTTCTGACCGCCGTGACCTGATGGTCGCAAGGGCAGGTTCTGGCTGGAGGCGGGCTGCCATGGCCCTTCCCACGCCCATCCTACGAGTGGCGTTCGTGGCCGTGCAGGTACGGCTGGATCACGTGGTGCAATTCACCGCCGACGATCAACTGTCGCACCGACTCGATGTCGCCGGTGAGCGGCCGGTCCCGGTCCAGGTGCGGCACGACATCCCGCACGCAGGCATGGGCTTTACCGACGCCGGTACCGGGGCGCAGCGGCTGTTGCAGATCCAGCGCCTGGGTGGCGCACAGCACTTCGATGGCCAGGACCGTCTCGGCATGTTCGAGGATCGTCATCGCGTGCCGGGCCGCCGTGGTGCCCATGCTGACGTAGTCTTCCTGGCTGGCCGACGTGGGGATGCTGTCCACGGAGGCGGGATGGGCGAGGACCTTGTTTTCGGAGACGAGACTGGCGGCGGCGTATTGGGCGAGCATCAGGCCGGAGTTCAGGCCGCCCTCCCGGATGAGAAATGCCGGCAGGCCGTTGCTCAAATGGGGATTGACCAGCCGCTCCGTGCGCCGCTCGCTGATGTTGGCCCAGCCGGACAGGGCGATCTTGAGGAAATCCATCCAGATGGCCACCGGATGGCCATGGAACTGGCCGGCACTGATCACTTCGTTGGTTTCCGGAAAGACCAGCGGGTTGTCGGTGACCGAATTGATCTCGATGCTGAGGACGGCCTTGATCTGGGTCAGGGCGTCTCGCCCGGCCCCATGGACCTGGGGCACGCAGCGCAGTGAGTAGGCATCCTGCAGCTGACCGCAGGCGGCGTGGGAGGGGATCAGCTCGGAATGGCGGGTCAGCGCCCGCACGTTGGCAGCGACGATCTGCTGACCGGCATGGGGCCGCAGCCGGTGTACATCGGCCCGATAAGGCTGCACGCTGCCGAGCAGGGCTTCGAGACTCATCGCTGCAGCCAGATCGCAGATGTCGGCCAGCCGTTCGGCCCGGGCCACGGCCAGACTGCCGATGGCGGTCATCGCCTGGGTCCCGTTGATCAGGGCGAGGCCCTCGCGGGCAGCCAGCTGGATCGGTGCCAGGCCGGCCTTGTCCAGGGCGGCCTGGCTGTGCATCCGCTCGCCCTCGTACCAGGCCTCACCGCCGCCGATGACCGTCCAGGCCAGATGGGCCAGGGGAATCAGATCGCCCGATGCCCCCACCGAGCCTTGGGAGGGGATCACCGGCGTCACGCCGTGGTTCAGCATCTGGAGCATCAGGCCGACCAGTTCCGGGCGGACCCCGGAGTGGCCGGCCAAAAGGGCTTGCGTGCGCAACAACAGCATGGCCCGGCAGACGGGCTCCGGCAGGGCGGGGCCGACACCGGCGGCATGGCTGAGGATGAGGTTTTCCTGCAGGCGGGCGATGTCCGCCGGCGGGATGACCCTGTTCTTCAGCTGGCCAAAGCCCGTGTTAACGCCGTAGATCGTCTCGCCCGACCGCAAGGCCGCCTCGATGACTGCCCGGGACCGCTCCAGGCGCATTGGGACGCTGGCATCCAGCGAGACGCCGGCCCGCCGCACGGCGACCCGCTCGACGTCGGCAATGGTCAGGGTCTGGCCATCGAGAATGACGGACATGGCTAACGGTCTTGGAACTGCGGGGCCCGCTTCTCGAGAAACGCGCTGATCCCTTCGTTCTTGTCGTCGGTGGCACAGACCCGGCCAAAGCCACGGGCCTCGTAGGCCAGACCGTCGTCCAGGCTCATCGCCAGGCCGCGGTCGATCGTATCGAGGGCGGTGGCCACGGCGATTTGACCCTTGGCGGCGATGGCGGTGGCTAGTGTCATCGCTGTCGGCAGCAAATCTTCGGCACTGACGACCTGATCGACCAGACCGAGCCTGAGGGACTCGGCGGCATCAAGTTGCTCCCCGGTGAGGATCAGGCGTTTGGCCGCACTGGCACCGATCAGGCGGGGCAGCCGCTGCGTGCCGCCGTAGCCGGGCATGATCCCCAGGCCGATCTCGGGCAGGCCGAGCTTGACGCCTTCCACGGCGATGCGGATGTCACCGGACAGGGCGAGCTCGAGGCCGCCGCCGAGCGCCACGCCGTTGAGGGCGACGATGACCGCTTTGGGTAGACGGTCGAGGCGGTTGAAGAGGACTTGGCCACGGCGGGCGAGGGCCTCGCCATTGACGGCGTCCAGGGCGGGCATGGCTTTGATGTCGGCGCCGGCGACGGAGGCTTTGCCGTTGCCGGTGAGGACGACGGCCTTGATGGCCGGGTCGGCCTCGATCTGGGTGATGAGCTCGTCCAGGCTGTTCAAGACGGCGCTGTTCAGGACGTTGACCGGGGGATTATCGATCGTCACTACTGCCACGGCGCCTTCCAGGCGGAGGGAAACCGGGGCCACAGTCGTGGTGCTCATGCTGTACCTCTTCTTCAAGGCTCTTGCCGCCCGTCATTGGGCGAAGCTGCCAGGCATTATACCGTCGGAATCGGCGAAGGCACGGCAAAGGCCGGAGCGGAGAGCAGGCGGTCGACTACCCGAGGGTTCAGGAAGCGGCGACCAGCCCGGCGGCTTGCAGCTCCGAAATGCTGGACAGGACCGAGAAGCGGTCGAGGTGGGCCTTTTCCAGGATTTCCTGGATCGTCCGGTGGCCGTCGATCAGCTGCAGCAGGACGATTTTGCGGTGGTCCAGATTCAGGTTGGTTTTGGTCGTGTTGCTGAACTGGCTGTCCTGCGAAAAATCGACGTGTCGCGGGGCACTGACCAGCGGCAGCTTGACCTTGAGGACGTTGTATTCGTCGAGTCGGCGCAGGCCTTCGATGACGAGGGCCATGGCCATGCCTTTCAGCGTCTGCTGGGGTGCCGCTTCGCCCTCGACGAAGGAGAACCCGCCTTCTTGCCAGCACATCATGTCGTAGAGGGCCATGTCGCCTTTGAGGCCGTACGAGGCCACTTCGGCATGGACCAGCTTGCCCTTGTCGAAGTAGATGGCCCCGCTCTCGATCTCGCCCGTCAGCCGCAGACAGCCGGACTTGTAGTCGTTGGAAAGCATCTGGACGAGGTTTTCGACCCGGAAGACGCTGAGGTCGCCGGCCAGCGTGCCGCCCGCCGCAGAGAGGGTACGCATCTGGGCGATCTCGCGTTCGGACTGCTCCAGCTGCTGCAGGATGGAGTCGGAGCGTTTCTTGGACTGCTCGATCTCCTGCATTTTCTGTTGGAGTGTGCCGTAGAGCTGGGCGTTTTCGATGGCGATGGCGGCGATGTTGGCCAGGGCCTCAAAAATCAGCTGATCCTCTTCCGTGAAGGCGCCGCCGCCCCGCTTGTTCAGGGCCTGGAGGACACCCGTGATCACCTGGTTGCGGCGTAGCGGCACGCAGAGGACGGAGCGGGTGACAAAATGAGACTTGTCGTCGACCTTGCGCAGGAAGCGGGGGTCGTTCTGGGCGTCGGCGATCAGCACGGAGACGCCGTAGTGGGCCACCCAGCCGGAGATGCCCTCGCCGATGGGGACGCGGATCGAACGGACAACGTCTTCGGCGCTGCCATGGGCGAACTGGAAGACCAGCTCATTGGCGGCAGGGTCGACGAGGGCCAGGCTGGACGCCTCGGCAGAGACGACGATGGCCGCCACGTTGATGATTTTCTGCAGCAGCTCGGATAGCTCGACCGTGCTGTTGATGCTGGCATTGATTTCCAGCAAAAGGGTCAAGCGATTGACCAAAAGCTGCTCGTTGGTGACTGTCATGCTTCCTCCGCCCATCCCAGGCTACCCGCGGCGACCAGCCGTGCCAAGCCTTGATAGAGGGATAACCGGTCACCCGGAGCGACCGCCAGAACGGCATCGATCCGGGCCGGCAACAGGGGCCAGATGGCTGCGGCCACGCCGTCTCCCTCCGGCATCGGGCCGAGGGGCTGCAGCCGGCCGACGCCAGAGAAGGTCTCGGCGAGCCGCTGGATGGCGATCAGCCGTTCCCGGCCCCGGGCCAGCAACAGCCACAACGGTTCGGCAATGGTCCGGGCCGCCTCATGGATCGGCTGCGGGTCGAACCGGAACACCCCGGCCGTCCAGCCCTGGATCTCCAGGACCACCTCGGCACCGATCAGCTTGCGGCGGGGGAGCGAGGCGTTGACGATGTCGCCGTGGTCGATGGCGATTTCGGCGACATCATCGGCACCGGTGCCCGTGCCGACGGTCAGCTTGCCGCTCAAGTGGGAATCGGCGAGGCCCCGCAGGATGGCCGGAACCTGGTGGCTGGTCAAAAAGCCGGCAAAGGCGTGGTCGGAGGCCAGCAATTCCTGGACCGCCAGCAGTTTCTGCTCGTCGTCGGTCAGGGAGCCGTGCGACCCCGCAGTGCCGAGCCGCTGTTGATCGAGCTGGTGCAGCTGGAAGTTTTCGAGGGAGACGGCCACCATGTTGGCGAGGACGCCACACAGGCTCTCGTCGGCGGCCGTAAACGGGCCGTGCCGTTTGTTGATGGCCTGGATGACCCCGAGGATGCGGGTCCCATGCACCAGGGGCAGGCAGAGCATGCTGCGGGTCTCAAAGCCGGTCGCCTGGTCGATCCGGTCCAGAAAGCGGGGGTCCAGCCGGGCATCATCGATGCGGACGGTCTCGCGGTGCTGGGCCACCCAGCCGGCGATCCCCGTGCCCAGGGGCAGCCGGAAGCACTCGACCCGCTGGCTGGCGTGCCCGACGGCGACTTGGAAGACCAGCTGGCCGGCTTCAGTGTCGATCAGGGCCAGACTGGCGGCCTCGGCATCCAGACTCTCGATGACCATGCCCAGCAGGCGATGCAGCAGCACATCCAGGTCATGGTCCGTATAGAGGGCGTGATTCAGCGCCAGCAGGGCGGCAAGTCGTGGCGCCATGGGCTGTGCGGCGGGAAAAGGTTGCGTGTCGGTCATGGTAGGCTTCCAGGGGGAGAGAGCCCCTATTTTATCACTCCGGCGGCCCCTCTGCCGGATCCCGGGAGCTCCCGGCGCCGTTTTTTTTTGCCAGCGTCGCCTCATGTCGCAGGTGACGTGGGCGAGCGCCATCGTGAACACCACCCTGTTGTCCGACGGAGAATCCATGCGTCGATCCCGCCTTGTCCTGTCAGTGCTGGCCGGCATGCTGCTCGTCAGCTGCGCCACGCCCCGCCACCGCGGGTCGGTCTTCGTCTTTGCCAAAGCCAAAGACGCCGTCAAACTTGACCCGGCCGACATTATCGACGGCGAATCGGCGACCGTGACCAACAACATCTTCGAAAGCCTGGTCCAGTTCGCCCCGGAAAGCACGGAGATCGTCCCGGCCCTGGCCACCCATTGGGAAATCACCCCGGACGGCAAAACCTACACCTTCCATTTGCGGCCGAACGTCCGCTTCCACGACGGCACCCCCTGCGACGCCGACGCCATCGTCTTCAACTATCAGCGCCAGATGGACCCCCAGAGCCCTTACCGGTTTACGGCCCATTTCGAGTACTGGGCGAATTTCTTCAAGGCCGTCGACTCCGTCAAGGCCGCCGGCAAAGACACGGTCGTCATGCACCTGAGCGCGCCGGACGCCACGTTCATGACCAACATGGCCCTGTTTACGATGGGCATCGCCAGTCCCAAGGCGATCAAGGACTTTGGCCAAGACGTTGGCCTG
>JACMPN010000373.1 GCA_014377495.1 Candidatus Sericytochromatia bacterium | reverse complement strand
GGCCGTCTGGAAGATCTCCAGGGGCTCTTTCTTCAGGCGCTGATGCGCCTGATCCAGGGCACCGTAGACGAGCCGCTCAGAGGTGGACTTCTTGCCCTTGATCATCATGCAATTGATGAACCGCTGAATGACGGGGGAACCATAAAGGGCGTCCGGCCGCGTGGCGCGACGGACAACATTTCCACGACGTGGCATCGATGCTTACTCCTATCCCTTACTTCTTGCCCTTGACGGGGGCGGCACCGGGCTTGCCGGCTTTGGGGCGCTTGGCGCCGTACTTGGACCGGCCCTGCAGGCGATCCTTGACACCGGCGGTGTCGAGCGTGCCCCGGATGATGTGATACCGGACGCCGGGAAGATCCTTGACACGGCCGCCGCGGATCAGCACAACAGAGTGCTCCTGCAGGTTGTGGCCGACGCCAGGGATATAGGCGGTCACTTCGATGCCATTGGTCAGACGCACACGGGCGACCTTGCGAAGGGCCGAGTTCGGTTTCTTGGGGGTGGTCGTATAGACACGGGTGCAGACGCCCCGCTTCTGAGCGCAAGCCTTGAGGGCCGGCGACTTGGTCTTCGTGATGACCTTCGCCCGCTCCTTTCGGACGAGCTGGTTGATCGTTGGCAAAAGTAAATCCTCCCTCCACGCCGTGGAGTGACTGCTGGCGGGCTTTTCACCCCCGCCAGATGGTATAAATGCGGTGCCCAAACCCCGCTGACCTGCATCCGCGCACGAATACAGACTGTCAGCTTACGCACTTGAAGTGGCTACGTCAATTGAACTGTTAATCCTATCGTAAGCGACCCTGAAGAACTTGCTAACCAGTTTCCGCGCCTTTGAAACCGCACAACCCAGCGACCATGCGCTTTCAGCCGTAAATCCTAAGCAGCAGTTAAGGCCAAGCCCTGTGACTGAGCCATTTTTTTCACAGAAGATTCCTGTCTGTGGCAACAATCACCCGGATCCGGCCGACGTGCCGACCGCACCAGGGGCTTGTCGAGCCACCCGACGCGGCAAGACGGATCAAGCACCCGGCCGACCGAGGCTTCCGATCAGCGGACCGGGTTACCTGCTGTCGCCTGCCGGTCGAAGACAGTCTCAGCCCTGAGAATGGTGCGCACGCCGGTCGGCGGCATGGTGGCGACACCGGGCCGGCCGACGAAGGCCGGCTGTATGACCATGGCAATCCCTGCATCCACCGCCTGACGGGCTTAACCGGCATCCAGGACCATCCCGGCCTCATTATGGGGCGGCAAAGCCTCCCGGTGATCCCCGGACACGGCAGGCAACGTTTGTACGGCCTGGGCTAGCCCCGTCGCAGTGCCATATCCCGTGAGGCGGAGGGGGGTCAGTGCAACCAGCGTTCGGGTTCATCGTGATCATTGGCGTTGCCGCACGCCGGCCAATGCCGGACGGCCACCCCATCGGTTAGACCGACATTGATAGCTGTGGTGCAGAGGAGGTCCTGATGATCAATGCGAAACCTGTCGATCAGCGAAGCAATCGATGGTGGTGGCCCGTCCTGCGGGGCGCGCTGCTGATCGTGCTTGGCGTCGTCTCCTTCGCCTACCCGCTGGCGACGCTGGTGGCGGCCGGAATCTACATCGGCCTCGCCCTCATTGTCAGCGGCGTGCTGCTCAGTGCCCACGCGCTGAACCGGCGGCACACCGTCTCCTATTGGGGCGTCTTCCTTGCGGGTGGTCTGTTCGAAGCGATCGTCGGTCTGATGCTCTTCCTCTCACCGGGACTCGCCGCCGTCTCACTGCCTCTGGCACTGGGATTCTGGGCGATCGTCCTGGGCATCACGCAAACCATCAATGCCATCGACCTGCGTCCAGAATCAGGTTCCAATTGGGGCCTGAATCTGATCGCCGGTGTGGCAGCGATCATCCTGGGGCTGCTCGTCTTTGCGAACTTCAGCATCGGCGTCGTGGCGACAACGACACTCATCGGCACGTCGCTCATCGTCTTGGGCGCCGCCTCCACCTATGTGGGATTTCTCATGCGGTCCATGCCTAACCACCCACGGGTGACTGCCGAGACGCCGCCCTCTCGACTTACACGTCCCTCAGACCGGGACCGGGCGGCCTAAACCACCATCCCGAGGTGACTTTAAACCGGTGGCGCCTTGCCTGAATGCGGCAGAGCCAGCGGTCACGGGCGCTATGCCCGAGTGTCGACCATGGTGGTCTTGGCGCATGCCGGTGACGTGGGCGCCGGCTTGAGGATCTGCATGGCACGCAGCGGATGGCTGATGCCCCCCATGGTGGCTGGCAGGCCGGGACCGATCTTACGAATGGCCGTTTCGAAGTGGGTCCGTTGGTCCACCTAGATGACCTGACCTTCACTCATGGCTGCGATCTCCCGCCCCGCAATGGGTTGACTGTTTCAATCCTGGGACATCCGCCCTGCGAAAAGCATCACTCAGATCACATCCTGGCTGGCAACTCGGCAGATTAGCGGTGCGTGAGCGGCACCCGCCCATCGAAAAAAAGCGGGCCCCGTTTCCGGGGGCCGCCAAGGTTGAGGCCGAAGCCTTAGGAACCATACTCCAATGCCATCTCGGCATGGATCTTCAGCTCCACGGCACCGGTACCGGCAGGAATGAGACGTCCGATGATGACGTTCTCCTTCAGGCCACGCAGCCAGTCACGTTTGCCTTCGATCGAGGCTTCAGTCAGGACACGGGTCGTCTCCTGGAAGCTCGCCGCCGAGATGAAGCTCTCGGTGTTCAGCGAGGCCTTGGTGATGCCAAGGAGCACGGGGGAGCACTGGATAGGCTCCTTGCCGTTGCCCAAGAGCACGTCGTTGGCCCCTTCGAACTCGAGGATGTGCATGACTTCGCCCGGCAGGAAGGTCGAATCACCGGCGACTTCGACCCGCACCTTGCGGGTCATCTGCCGAACGATGACTTCGATGTGTTTGTCAGCGATTTCAACGCCTTGCGAGCGATAAACCGACTGCACTTCGTCGACCAGATACTGCTGGACCGCTTCCAGACCGGAGACCCGCAGGATGTCATGCGGGTTGATCGGACCATCGGTCACGGGTTCACCCTGCTTGACGATCTGACCGTCGTAGACGATCGCCCGGGAGTTGATCGGGATGGCGTACTCATGTTCCTGACCACCGGCATCGAGGACGACCAGACGGGTCAGTTCGTCATCGCTGCCAGTGAGTTTCACCGTGCCGGGTACTTCCGACAGGATGGCATTTTCTTTCGGCTTACGGGCTTCGAGCAGCTCTTCGACCCGGGGCAGACCCTGAATGATGTCGCCGGTCTTCACTTCGTCATAGACGAGTGTCGCCAGGACTTCACCCTGCCCGACCATGTCGTTGTCATCAACGAGCAGCTGGGTACCGGGACTGACCAGGTACGGCCGGCTGCGGCGGACATGGACGTTGCCGTCCTTGTCGATGGCAGTGACGAAACCGGCGTCATGAGCATCCACGCCGGGGACGATGGTGTCCCCTTCGTACACGGCATCGCCGATCTTCAGCGTCGACGAGCCACCCTGGAGGTCAAACACGACGTCATGCTCGGCGGCGATCAGCAGGACTTTCTGCGTCTCGCCGGGGCCGGCCGGGGTCAGCTCAACCAGACCGGAGGTCTGGCTGACGAACTCGGTGTAGGCCACGTTCGTGCCGGGCTTGATCTCTTCGCCCTCTTTGACGTGGACCTGGCTGACGATCTTCAGCTCGTGATGATGCACTTCGCCGGAGCCGCCGCCACGCCGTGTGGTCAGCTGTTCCTGCGCTGCGATCACCAGCAGGCCCTGCTCTTCCTCTTCGGCCGGACGGTACTCGATCCGGCCGCCGAGGTTGATCAGCGGCTGGCCGAGCTTGAGGACCAGGATCACCTTGAACATGCTCGTCCCGGCCTTGACCCGGTCGCCGTCACGCACCAGCAACCGAGTGATCGGCACCAGGTCGATGGCTTCCGAGGTGGCATCGGTCTCGTAGAAGCGCTTCACCGGCTCGATCGTGAATTCGGTGGCTTGGCGCAGCACGATGATGGTGCCGTCTTCGGTCGGGATCAGATGCGCCACGCCCTTGCGGTTCGTGACGATCTTCTCGCCCTCTTCGCCTTCCGGCGCCGGGGCGTTGGCCAGATGGGTCTTGGCCTTCTCGAGGAACTGCCCCTCGTGGACCAGAATCTCACCGTCGGCCGGGACGAAGAACGCCACAGCACCGGGGTAGAAGGTGACCGACTGGCTCAGGTCGAGGTTCTCCAGGCTGACGAAGCCCGACTCCTTGACCCGGATGTTGGGGACGATTTCGTAGCCAGCCTCAACAGGTGCAGACTCTTCGAGGTTGACGACGCCTTCGGACCCGATCTGATGGGTTTCCTCCGGCATGAACAGGATCCGGGTCTTGCCCGTGACGACCTGCTTGTCGGCCAGCTCGGCCGCCAGATACCGGACTTCGCCCGTGCTGGGCGTGACCAACTGGTCGGAGAACGCCTCGGCGATGACCGAGCCCGACTCCACACGCTGGCCCGGCTGGACCAGCATCGTGAAGGAGCTGAGAGGGGCGTCGTCGGGGAAGCGCAGCTGCACGTCCTTGCGGTCGAGCAACAAACGGGGGGTCGGCAGCTTCAGCTCAGCCGTGACCACGGCCAGGCTGCGGACGCCGTCCTTCTCTTCACCCAACACGACGCGCCCGCCGTACTCGGTCTTCGTGGCGATCCGGGCCAGGCTGGTGCCGGACGTGATCTGCTGGCCGCTAGCGACCGTCAGCTCGGAACCGGAAGGCAAGGAGTAGACCTCGCCGCCCAGGATCCAGATGACGCCTTGGCGGTTGGCCGTCTTGGTGATCACACCCTGACGGTCCTTCTTCTCTTCCGGACGGAAGTCCTGGAAGCGGACCTGACCGGAGATGTCGGCGTTAATGTCCTTAAAGCCCTTTTCGACCGACTTGCGGGTCGTCTTCGAAAGCTCCTGGACCGACTCGGCCACAACCGTACCGGCCGAAATCGTGTCGCCTTCAACGACCTTCAGGCTAAAGCTCGAGGGCAGGGTCAGGCTGTGTGTCTTGCCAGCCTTGGTGGTGATTGTTGCCTTACCCTCGTGGTTCGTGACCATCGCCTTTTCGCCGTGCCGAGTCCGGTATTCCCGTGAATCGACGCCCACCAGCGAGATCGTCCCGGCATGACCGGCTTTGACCAGGATGCGGTTGTCGGACTTGCTGAAGACGCCGCCCGTGTGGAACGTCCGCATCGTCAGCTGGGTACCGGGTTCACCGATCGACTGGGCGGCGATGATGCCGACAGCCTCACCCATGTCGACGAGTTTGTTGTTCGTCAACGCCCAGCCATAGCAGGGGCGGCAGATGCCTTGCTTGCTCTGACAGGTCAGGGGGCTGCGGATCTTCACCATGTCGATGCCAGCGGCAATGACCACATCCGACAGCTCGGGGGTGATGACCTCGTTCTTCGGCACGAGGACGGCGCCACTGGCATCGACGACATCCCGGGCCGCAAAACGGCCGATCAGCCGCTCCTGCAGGTTGACGACGATGGCTTCGCCGTCACGGATGTACTTGAGGTCGATGAAGCGTTCGGTCTTGCAGTCCTCGTCGCGGACGATGACGTCTTGGGCGACGTCGGCCAGACGGCGGGTCAGGTAACCCGAGTCAGCCGTACGGAGAGCGGTGTCGACCAGACCCTTACGGGCGCCGTACGACGAGATGATGTACTCAGTAACGTTCAGACCTTCCCGGAAGTTGGTCTTAATCGGCAGATCGATGATCCGTCCGGAAGGATCGGCCATCAAACCACGCATGCAGACCAGCTGCCGGACCTGGGAGATGTTACCCCGGGCGCCAGAGAAGGCCATCATGTACACCGAGTTCAACCGGTCATAATCGGTCTTGATCAGGTCGGTGACCTCTTCGGTCGCCTCTGCCCAAGTGTCGATGACCTTGTTGTACCGTTCGACTTCCGTGATTTCACCCCGGTGGAACAGCTTCTGGCTGATGGCGATGTCCGCCTCGGCTTTGGCCAGGATGGCTTTCTTCTGGACGGGGATCTGCAAATCGTCGATGGCGACCGAGATACCCGACTGGGTGGCAAACCGGAACCCGAGGTTCTTCAGGTCGTTGGCCAAGTCGGCAGTCCGCAGATTCCCGTGCAACAGGAAGCAGCGGCTGATCAACTTGGACATGGCGCCCTTGTTGGCCAAGCCATTGAAATACGGGAAGTCCTCAGGCAGGTTCTCGTTGAAGATGACCCGGCCAACAGACGTCTCGATCCGCTCCTTGTTGCGCAACCGCACGGTGATCGGTGCATGGAGGTGGAGGATCCCCGCCTGGTAGGCACTGATCGCTTCACTGGGCGAACCGAAGGTCATCCCCTTGCCGGCTTTGGCGTTGGGGTTGTCGACAGTCAGGTAGTAGCAGCCGATGACCATGTCCTGTGAAGGGGTGATCGTCGGACGGCCGGTGGCGGGCAGGAGGATGTTGTTCGTCGCCAACATCAGGAGACGGGCTTCCGTCTGAGCCTCGATGCTGAGCGGCACGTGGACGGCCATCTGGTCACCGTCGAAGTCGGCATTGTAGGCCGAGCAGACGAGCGGGTGGATCTGGATGGCGCGACCCTCGACCAGGACGGGCTCGAAAGCCTGAATGCCGAGACGGTGCAGCGTGGGTGCCCGATTGAGCAGAACGGGGTGGCCCTGGATGACCTCTTCGAGGACGTCCCAGACGGCCGTTTCCATCCGCTCGATCTTCTTCTTGGCGGATTTGATGTTCTGGACAATGCCCCGCTCGACGAGTTTGTTCATCACGAACGGCTTGAAGAGTTCGAGGGCCATTTCCTTGGGCAAGCCGCACTGGTTCAGCTTCAGCGACGGGCCTACCACGATGACCGAACGGCCCGAGTAGTCGACACGTTTGCCGAGCAGGTTCTGACGGAACCGGCCCTGCTTGCCTTCGATGATGTCCGGGAGAGACTTCAGGGCCCGGTTGTTCGGCCCGACGACGGCGCGGCCACGACGGCCGTTGTCGATCAGGGCGTCGACCGCTTCCTGCAGCATCCGCTTTTCATTCCGGATGATGATGTCCGGCGCTTCCATTTCCAGCAGGCGCTGCAACCGGTTGTTCCGGTTGATCACCCGGCGATACAGGTCGTTCAGATCCGACGTGGCGAACCGGCCACCGTCCAACTGCACCATCGGGCGCAGGTCGGGCGGGATGACGGGGAGCCCGTCCAGGACCATCCAGCTGGGCTGGGCGCCGGAGGCCACGAAGGCCTCGACGACCCGGAGCCGCTTGATGAGCTTGGTCCGTTTTTGACCCGTGCTGGTCATCGACTCGGTGCGCAGGTCCTCGGAGAGCTCCTTCAGCTTCAAGTCGGCCAGGAGCCGCTTGATGGCCGGGGCGCCCATTTCGGCCTCGAACTTATGATCCGGGTTCAGCCAGAGGGCTTCGTACTCTTCTTCGGAAAGGATCTGCCGCTTATCCAGACCTTCCACGTTGCCCGGGTTGAGGACGACATAGGAGTTGTAATAGGCGATGTCTTCAATCGTGCGCAGAGGCATGTCGAGGAGCAGCGCCAGATGGCTGGGGATGCCCTTCAGGTACCAGATGTGGCAGACCGGGGCGGCCAGCTTGATGTGGCCCATGCGGTGACGGCGCACCTTGGAGTCGGTGACCTCGACGCCGCAGCGCTCGCAGATGATGCCCCGATGGCGGACCCGCTTGTATTTGCCGCAGTGGCATTCCCAATCCTTGGCGGGGCCAAAGATCTTCTCGCAGAACAGGCCATCGCGTTCCGGCTTGAGGGTCCGGTAATTGATGGTTTCCGGCTTCGTGACTTCACCGTGCGTCCACGCAAGGATGCGGGCGGGCGAGGCAAGGCCGATCTTGACGAAGTCAAACCGGTCTTCTTCCTTCGCCGCAGCCTCCTGGCCGCCGTCGATGAAGATGCTTTGAATATTGTCCAGCACGATTATTCAACCCCCACTTTCATGGTGACGGCCTTTTGCAATTGCGACTTCAGGCGCGCCCGGTATTGCGAGGAATCCTCCTCAAAGAGCTCAATCTCGACTTCGGTCCCATCCTCTTTTTGGCGGATGATCTGCACGTCGAGGCAGAGGCTCTGTAGTTCACGGATGAGCACCTTGAAGCTCTCGGGGATGCCGGGCTTCTGGATGTTCTTGCCTTTGACGATTGCTTCATAAGCGTTCGCCCGACCCGTCACGTCATCCGACTTGATGGTCAGCATTTCCTGCAGGGTGTAGGCGGCGCCATAGGCTTCCAGCGCCCACACTTCCATTTCCCCGAACCGCTGGCCGCCGAACTGCGCCTTACCACCCAGCGGCTGCTGCGTGACCAGGGAGTACGGACCCGTGGAACGGGCATGGATCTTGTCGTCGACCAGATGGACGAGCTTCATCATGTAGTGAGCGCCCACGCATACCGGGCGGTCAAACGGCTCGCCGTTCCGTCCGTCGTACAGCGTCACCTTGCCGCTCGTGTCGAGCCAGTTGAGGCCACCGGCCTCGGCACCCATCTTCAGGTACTTGGTGATCAGGTGATCGGAGGCCGCTTCGCCGAACATCTCGTCGAAAGGCGGCACTTCCAGGACCTGGCCCAAATAGCTGGCCGCATGTCCAAGCAGGGTCTCGTAGACCTGGCCGATGTTCATCCGGCTCGGCACGCCGAGGGGATTGAGGACGATATCGACGGGCGTGCCGTCGGGCAGGAAGGGCATGTCCTCGCGGGCGAGAACCCGGGCGACGATCCCCTTGTTGCCGTGACGTCCAGCGACCTTGTCTCCGACCTGGATCTTCCGCTTCTGGGCGATGTAGACCCGGACAACCTGGTTGACGCCTGGGAGGAGCTCATCGCCCTGTTCCCGGGAGAAGACCCGGACGTCGACGATGCGGCCCTTTTCACCGTGAGGCACCCGCAACGAGGTGTCCCGCACGTCGCGAGCTTTCTCGCCGAAGATGGCCCGCAGCAGTTTTTCTTCCGGAGGATGCTCGGACTCGCCCTTCGGCGTGACTTTGCCCACTAGGATGTCGCCCGGCTCGATCTCAGCACCGACCCGGATGATGCCCCGTTCGTCCAGGTCCTTGAGGGCCTCTTCACCGATGTTGGGGATCTCCCGGGTGATCTCCTCGTCGCCCAGCTTGGTCGTCCGGGCTTCGGTTTCATACTTCTCGATGTGGATCGAGGTGAACACGTCGTCCTGGATCAACCGACGGCTGATCAGCACGGCATCTTCGAAGTTGTAACCTTCCCACGGCATGTAGGCGATCATGATGTTCTGGCCCAGGGCCAACTCACCATGCTCGGTCGCCGCACCGTCGGCCAGCGGGTCACCCTTGGCAACGACCATGCCCTTGCGGACGATGGGACGCTGGTTGATGCAGGTGTCCTGGTTGGAGCGCAGGAACTTGAGCAACTTGTAGTGCCGCTCGGTCTGGGTCTCGTCTTCCCGCACACTGATGCTGGTCGCCGTCACCCGGGTGACCGTACCGGCCTTCTTGGCCATCACGACCATGCCGGAGTCACGGGCAGTCCGCACTTCCAGACCCGTGCCGATAAAGGGACGGGACGGGCTGATCAGCGGCACGGCCTGACGTTGCATGTTGGACCCCATCAGGGCCCGGTTGGCGTCGTCATGCTCCAGGAAGGGGATCAAGGAAGCGGCCACCGAGACGATCTGCACGGCGCTGACGCCGAGGTAGTCCACGTCTTCGGGCTCGGCGAGGGAAAAGTCGCTCTTGAACCGCACCGGGATCTGCTTGAGGATGAAGCTGCCGTCCTCACGGACCGCCACGTCACCCGAAGCGATCCGGTAGTTGATCTCTTCGTCGGCCGTCAGATAAACGGTCTGCTCGGTCCGCTTACCGTCGGTGACCCGCCAGTAGGGCGTCTCGATGAAGCCGTAGTCGTTGACACGGGCCTACGTCGCCAAGCTGCCGATCAGACCGGCGTTCGGCCCTTCAGGCGTCTCGATCGGGCAGATGCGGCCATAGTGCGAGGGATGGATGTCACGGACGGCGTAACCGGCCCGCTCACGGGACAAACCACCAGGCCCGAGGGCCGACAGGCGGCGCTTGTGGGTCAGCTCGGCGAGCGGGTTGGTCTGGTCCATGAACTGGGACAGCTGAGAACTGCCGAAGAACTCCTTGATCGCCGCCACCAAAGGCTTGGCGTTGATCAGATTCTGCGGGGTAAGGTTCTCGATGTCCTGAATCGTCATGCGCTCCCGGACGATGCGCTCGATCCGGGTCAGGCCGATGCGGAACTGGTTCTGCAGCAACTCGCCGACCGAACGGATACGCCGGTTGCCCAAGTGGTCGATGTCGTCCACGGAACCGGAGTCGAAGCTGAGGTTGATCAGATAGTCGATGGTGCCGACAATGTCCTTGTCGGTGATCGTCCGAACGTCCAACTGGACGTCGACCTTCAGCTTCTTGTTGATCTTGTAGCGGGCGACCTTACCGAGGTCATAGCGCTTCGGATCAAAGAAGCGCGAGTGCAGCATCGTCCGGCCACCGTCGACGCTCGGCGGATCGCCCGGACGGAGCTTCCGATAAACCTCGACGAGGGCTTCTTCCTGGGTGTCGGTCGTGTCGCGGTCGATCGTCTTCTGTAAAAAGTCCCGGTGACGGAAAAGCTCCAGCTGGTCGGCGTTCGAGTAGCCGAACGCCCGCAGCAGGGTCGTCGCCAGGATCTTGCGGGTCTTGTCGACACGCACGTAGAGGATCTCGTTGGAGTCGGTCTCAAACTTCAGCCAGGCACCCCGGTTGGGGATGACGGTCGCCGTATGAATCCGCTTGCCGGACGTGTCCTGCTCACGCTTGAAGTAGACGCCCGGGCTGCGGACAATCTGGCTGACGATGACCCGCTCGGCGCCGTTGATGATAAACGTGCCGCGCTCGGTCATCATCGGCAGATCGCCGACAAAAATCTCCTGCTCCTTGATCTCGCCGGTGATCTTGTTGATCAGCTGGACAGGGATCCGCAGAGGGGAAGCGTAGGTCAGGTCCCGAGCCAGGCACTCCTCAATGGAATGCTTCGGGTCGCCCAGCCGATAATTCGGGAGCAAATAGAGCTCCAGACGCCCGGAGTAATCCTGGATCGGCGAGAAGCTCAGGAGCTCCTCAGCGAGACCTTCTTTCAAGAACCATTCAAAGCTCTTGCGTTGGATTTCAACGAGGTCGGGGAGCTGGGCGATACTGGAGAGCGCTTCCTCATAAACAGGCTGGCGCGCACCTGCGATCGTACTCATCGAACTCTTCCCTTCTTTGTTCCCCGTGCCAACGGGGGATATCGTCACGTTTGGTCTACGTTTGCTTGGTTAACCCGAAACAGTTTTAAGAGCGCAGGCATGGACGGGACCCAGCATGCCAAAACAGGCCCCAAGGGAGGTTTCCCCCTGGCGCCTGAACCGAGAGCATGCTCCCAAGCCAAACCCTGCAAACAACCTAGCCTTCAGCCGACAATTAAAGCTGACAATTAATCTAGCCTTCAGCTGACAATCACACACAGAAGTGATTATAAACACAGGGCAAGCATTGTAAACGCGGCGCGCCCACCCTGTCAAGCATCAGAAGTCTCGAAACACTGCACCGCCGTTGCAGCGGCTTGCAGACAAGGTAGCCGCCACACCGAACGCCCACCGCAGCCCCAGCATCTCGGGATGCCACCGGGGGCGAATCCGCAGCCCGATGGGCTTGCCGGGAGGAACCCTCCCAGGATCGCCACAACCGTTCAACGACGTGCCGCCTTCACCGTTGCCCTGCACCACGACGACCATCTGGCCGTGTTCGCCACTCACTAGCAATATTATGGCCCCCATAAGGATGGTTTGGGCAGCGCATTGTCACACCCAAGGGCCGTCGCTGGGGATTGGCGGAACAGCCCATGACCATTGGGGGTGGCATCACGGCGCACGGCGGTCCGGAACAAAGCAAATGCCCGCACCGTCCCCGAGACGACCCGCAAAGGCAACTCCGTTATACTGGGCGGCATGATGACAAAGACACTTTCAACCTTTCTGCTCACCCTGGTGATCAGCCTGCCGGCAGTGGCGGCACCGACTGCGGACGACCTGATCAACGGCTGGCAGCAGCACCAGCAGACCGGCTTCACGGGCAACCGGGTACAGGATCTGCAGCGGGGCGACCTGAAGCTGCACCTCACCGGCAAAGTCGTCTATCAGGATCCCAGCAACTTCCAGATCCGGATCACGCAACCTGCCGGCATGGCCTCGATGGAACTGGCGCTGCGCAACAACAAGTCCCAGTTCTTTTTTCCGGAAGAACGGCTGCATTTCGACAACGACAACCCGGCCGCTCGGGAATATGCCGAAGGCATCCTCAGCCATCTGACGGATCGTCCCGATCTGCTGAAGCGCAACTATTCGCTGATGGTCATGGGTGACGACATCACGGCTCTGACGCCCACCGTCATCCTGGATGCCGTGCCGAACAACGGCTACCGCACCCCCGGCCGGCGCTTCTGGATCTCCAAACGGACGTTCCAGATCCTGCGGGAAGAGCGACGCTGGACGAGCAATGCCGATCCGTATTTCACCAGTTACTACACCGATTTCAACGTCGATCCCAAAGCAGCCCCAAAATTGCCGGACAGCACGGGCTGGCGCCGGATGATCCTGCGGGCGGGAACGACGAACTTCTACAACTGGTTCCCCAATATGGGTGAGCTCACCAAGTCGACCGGAAAGACGATCCTCCAGCCGTATTACACGCCGGCCGGCTTCGAACTGGCCGACGTCTCCTCCGGGTCGTTCTACGGCACGGTGATCCAGTCGATGCGCTACACGGACGGCCTGAACAACCTCTGGGTGATGATCCGCCCCAATACGAATGTGTTCGTCGGGCTGATCGCCGGCCAATACTCCCTGAGCCTGATGAAGCGGTTCCAGGACATCGTCTTCAACCTGCCATACAACTACAACATGCAGGAGACCAACGGGACCTGGGTGTATGCCTATGGCGACCTTTACCCCGAAGACCTGTTGGCCGTCGGGCGCAGTGTCCGCCTGCCGGATGCCCCGCCCAAACCCTGATTGCCGCTGCGGCCCGCCAACGGCCGCACGCCTTGCGGACCGGCCCGCAGCGGCAATCAGGAATGCCACAACCAACCGGTAATGGGCATTTAACGAAACTGGGTGAAGGGCTAACGAAAGCCTGACAGCACCTTGTCGGATAACACCTATACTTAAAGGCAGCAAGCTGCGTGGCCCCGGTGGGGATCGCTTGCTGGAAAATGGGTGGGGAATCTATGGCCAACGACACCAGCACCATCCAGTCCCTGAAAGCGGTTGATGCCTGGATCGATGTGATCAACAGCAACATCAACGGCGGCGTCCGCACGGCCTTCAAGTCGTCACGACTGAAGTTTGGTGGCTCCAACATCAACATTGGCCGGGCCGGCAATCTCACTTCCCTCCCGCTGCAATTCCCTGAAACCGGCCTGATGACGTCCAATACGGTCATCGACTTCAGCCAGGGTGCCATCACCACCTCGACGGAAAACACCCATCTGGCTGTGCAGGGCGAGGGCTTCTTCCTCGTCTGTGATCCGGCGACGATGAATACAACCACCGGTAAAACAATCTCAAATGCGAGCGCCAAGTTTTACCTGACCCGTGACGGGGAATTCCGCACGAACGCCCAAGGCCTACTCGTAAACTCCTCTGGCTATTTTCTCGTTTCGGTTTCCACCATCAATAACGGTACGACCGGTCGACGGGGCCTGGAGTACGATGCTGCCGGTGGTAACAACGCCTATGGCAGCAGCATCCGTGCCGTCTACAACAACTTGGACATGGCTCTACCTACAGTTAACCAGCAGGACGCCGTGAGTCTTACGGACTTCTTGGCGCAGACGATCACTGACGACATCGGTGGCTCTGGAACGATTGCGGGCGCCGCCTCGACGATGAACATTGCTTTGGGAAAGCAGAGCCTGATGTACTCACAATTCGGCTCGACCGTCTTCGACTTTGGCTTCAAGATCACTCCCAGCGCAGCGTCCGGTCTCGACAACGCTAGCACGTCGATGAGTCTGCAACTGGGCACAACGGCAATGTCTTCCATCCTGAACAAATCGCTCGAAGCGTCGAATGCCAGCATGACCCAATCGGTGCCAGAGCTTAGCTTGGCCCAGAAACTGTTCTCGGCCTTGACCAAGGTCCTGCAGATCAGTCAGACCAATACGGACGCGGTGCTGAACCTGATCCGCTAGGGCATGCGCCACACCTTGTTGCCGGTCGTGAAGTACACCTTGCCGATTGTCGATGCGGCGATCCCGATGATCCCGGTCAATACGCCACTGGTCGGAGTCCCGCCGGCAGCAAGTGTCGTCCCCCCGCTGCCCGTCCCCGCGACACGGTACCGCGTCCCACTGACGGCATCCAAGACATACAGCGCCTCGCCGAGAAAGTCGGTCATGTACAGGTTCCCAAGCCGATCCACCGCCATACTGCGTTTCGTAAACGCACCCACGCCCGGCACAACCTGCCATCCGTTTGTGGAACCCGCTGCCAAGGGGGTCCCAAAATATGTCCCGCCTACAACCGGATACATGAAGACATTAGCTAACTGTGAAACGTAGATGTTGCCCGAACGGTCCACTGTCAGGCCTTGCAACGCTGAAGTTGGAAATACACTGCCAACCGTGGACTTGGTGCCATTTGGTGCCAGCTTGAACACGGTCCGGTTGTCGAGGTAAAAGGCGTTACGGCTGGCATCGATGCCAATCGCTCTTGGGCTCAGCGTGTTCACGATGCTGCCGTCGATGGTGAAGAGTTTCCCGGCCGCCATGTCCGTCGCAAAGTTGTAACGACCGCCAACGATCGTCACAGCGGGCACCATCCGCAGTTTTACGTTGGTCTGGTCTCCGACGAACAAATGGCCGTCCTGATCGAGCGCCACACCGGCAGCAACCGTTCCATTGAGTGCTAGCCCGCCGGCCGTCGCCAGGTCACTACCACCATCAGCCCCGTTGCCTGCCGAGCCGGTGCCGATGACACGAATCGATCCGCCCCCGGGTGTCGTGAACTTGTAAAGGGAACTGGTAGGGCCATCGAGTGCGTAGGTATTGTCCGCCGCATCTGCGGCGAG
>JACMPN010000039.1 GCA_014377495.1 Candidatus Sericytochromatia bacterium | reverse complement strand
CGGCCCGATGCTCGTGGCGCAGTGCGACCAACCGGCCGTCCTGTCCGACATCAAGCTGGCCCTCGACGACGGCCCGGAGGTGGTCGTGCTGCAACGCCTCGGCCTGCCCGAGGAGTCAGTCCGCAGGGTCGCTTGGGACGATCTCGACCGCGAGGTCACGCCCGACCACCTCACGTCACTGTGGATCCCGGCGCTGGCTGAGCCGGTGGCTGGCGAGGAGCGCACTGATGGGGCGAACGCGCTATACTGCCTGTTGTTTACGTGGGCGACAAGTCACCAGAGGAGAGGGCATCAATGCGGAATTTAGGCGGCGGCATGGGCGACATGGGCAAAATCATGAAGCAGGCCCAGCAGATGCAGGCAAAGCTCCTGGAAGCCCAGAATGAACTCGCCAGCGTGGAAGTCCAGGGCACGTCCGGCGGCGGTCTGGTCAAGATCACCGTCACCGGCAAACACGAAGTCAAGTCAGTGACGATCGCCAAAGAAGCCGTCGACCCCGAAGACGTCGAGACCCTCGAAGACCTGGTCCTGGCGGCCTGCCGCGATGCGATCAGCAAAGCGAACGCCGTTGCCCAGGGCAAGATGAACGACGCCACCGGCGGCATGCCGATCCCCGGTATGGACAAAATGTTCTAGGAAACTCGGATGGCCTTATACACTCGGCCGCTCGCGGCCCTCATCGATGAACTCCAGAAGCTGCCGGGGATCGGGCCCAAATCCGCCCAGCGGTTGGCGTTTCACCTGTTGAAACAGTCAACCGCCAGTGTCGGGGCCCTCGCCAAGGCACTGGTCGACGCCAAAGAGCAGATCAAGTTTTGCTCGATCTGCTCCAACCTGAGCGCCGAGGACCCCTGCGACCTGTGTCGCAGCCCGGGCCGCGACCAGTCGCAGATCTGCGTCGTCGCCGAAGCGCGCGACCTCGTCGCCTTGGAGCGGACCAAGGAGTTCAAGGGGCTTTACCACGTCTTGCAGGGCTTGGTCTCGCCGATGGACGGCATCGGCCCCGAGCAGCTCAAGATCAAAGAACTGCTCGGCCGCCTGTCCGGCCGTGCGCCCGTCCTCGAGATCATCCTGGCCATCAACCCCACCATTGAGGGCGAAGCCACGTGCCTCTATCTGGCCAAACTGCTCAAGCCTGTGGGGATCAAGGTCACGCGCATCGCCTTTGGCCTGCCCATCGGCGGTGACCTGGAATACGCCGACGAGCTGACCCTGGCCCGCGCCCTGGAAGGCCGCCGCGAGGTGTGAGGCTGTTTTGCCCACATGTCGTTTTGGTTTTGGGGTTACAGCTGCACGGGCACTTTCGGGTGAGGTTTGCGGGCCACCGTCTCCATGGCGGCCGTGCCCTGGCTCGTCAGCGTCTTGTAGGGTTGCCACGTCTTGCCGTCGTTGCGCCGGGCCACATCGATCCGGCAGTCGGCGATCATCGTGTTGTTGCAGATGCGGACCGAGTCGTCGCAACTGATGTACGTCACCCCGATGAAACGCTCAATCGGTGCCGACACGTGCCCGGTGAAGCGGTAATCATCCTGCTCCAGCTCGAACGACCAGCGGTCCACGTCGTACTGCGACGGCGTCCACAGCAGATTGGCCAGTTTGTTGAAGTGGAAGTCCCGCCCGTCCAGGCGCACGAAAAAGGTCGAAAAGTCCCGCCCCCCGCTGGGACTGGCCGTCAGACCCTCGAAGACCGCCGTCGGATCTTCGGCAAAGGCACAGCAATGGCCCCAGACCCAACGCTCGGCATGCTGGACGCCCCAGATGTGCCCCTGTTGGGCCGGGGCGTCCGTGAGCGTGAACGTGCGGTCCCCGACGACGACGGTCCCCGTCATGCGGATGGATGTGTTCGGCGTCAGGACCTTCGTCTTGGGCCAGCCGATCCGGTAGAGCAGGTCATAGCCGTAATAGCGCACACTCGTCACATTCGGTTGCCAGTGCAGGTCCCAGCGCATGGTCCGGTCCGGCGACCCGGACATGGCGCCGGCGGGAGAGTCTGCCTGACCGACCGCTGAATCGTGCATGAGCACGTTGTCGGCGATGGAGAAGCGGAACCGCTCCCCATGAAAGCCAATGTGCCAGACCGGATGGGTGGTCTTGAACCCGACGGGGTGCGGCAGCTGCGGATCGAACAACACCCCCCAGACGTCCGCCCGCGGTTGGGCGTCATGCGGACTGGTCAGGGTGTAACGCAACCAGAAACCGACACCCGTGACAGGGTCGTTCACCTTGAGGTAATAGACCTCGTAAAATCCGGCCTGCCGGCCGTCCCAACGGAGGTGGTTGTCCCGCTCGGCGGACGAAATCGTGGCTGGAGTGGTTGCCATGGGGGTCTTTCCGGGGCTTGCGAGGCTGAGCGCAGGTGGGAGCGGGGCGATGGCGCCGACACCACTGGCTGGTGGCGCAGCATCATGGCCTCTTGCACCACTCGCCGGTCCGGGGCGGAAGCGGCGCCCGCGAAAAGAGCCCGGCACGGGGCCGGGCTCAAAAAACCGTGTGGACTAGCCGCCGAAACCGCCCTGCAGCGCTTTCTCCAGCTCGGAGGGCTGGAGGGCCGCTTCAAGGGCGTCGATCTGGCGGAGGTCCCGACCCCGGATGGCCAGGCTGCGGGCCTTGTCCAAGGCGAGGAGGGCGATGTCATTATCACCATAGGAGCGGGCTTCTTCGATGATGCCGACGAAATCGTCGACGGATTGAGCCTGGCCCAAGCGGCCACGCAGCAGGCTGCCAGTGGCATCGCCGAACAGGTTGGCCACGGCGGGAATGGCGCCGTCTGCGTGCGCGCCCTGCCAGCTCCGGCGGACTTCGGCCATGGTCGGGACGTGACGTCCCTGGGGCAGCTGGGGCAACGGACCCGTCACAGAGGCCCGGGTCGGGGTCGCCGTCTCGTCTTTGGTTTTGGTCCAGATCCGGAATGCCATGGGGTATCCTCCGCAGTGGTCTCCCTCCCACCTTACCCAGCTTTGGTCGGTCCGTAACCCCCTCAGCGGCAATTTTTACCAAAGGCCCGTGACAGCCAGGCGGCTGCAGCGAGCGGGTTGGGGGCGAAAGGCCGCAATCGGCAGGGCCCTGAGGCATAATGAAACATAGACGGGGATGGCTGGCTGCCGTTCGTCTGAGAATGCGCTATAGTGTCGCAGTGTAGCCCCTTGACGTCGTTTGAGAGCCCTTGTGAGCCCCATGGCCTTGCCCAGCTCGATTTTGTCCGGTTGTCCCACCTTGCGGCGCTTGCGCCGTGTCCGGCGACCGGCCTGCACAGGCGCGTTCTGCAAGGGCGATGCGCCAGCCTACGGGCTTTGATCCCCAACGCTCCAGGCCTGGCCGGCGAGTCTCGGTTGGGCGATTGTGGGCGTGACGCCTCTGCCTGAGCCACTTCGTGTGGAGTCGTCGGGCATGCTGACGTTGGGGTACCGGCAGACTCCCGGACCCCGTGACGATAGAGGACGCGGACAATGATCAAGACCGACCCGACCCAGCCGCCTTACACTGATGAAGTGATCACGGCGATCAAGCCCCCGGTGGTCCCGGACAGCCTGCTGCATACGAAGCTGCGGCAGGGCGAGTTCTGGCGCCAAATCCCCGCCTATGCGGACATCGACGAAGCCACCTTCCTCGATCACCTCTGGCAGGGCAAACACTCCGTGACCAGTGCGGACAAGCTGGAGGCCGCCATTCAGGGTTTGGCTCCCCAGGCGTTCATTGAGGACGTCAAGGAAGGCCTCCGCAAGGCCCCGATGTCCATCCGGGTGTCGCCTTACCTGATCTCGCTGATCGACTGGAAAGATCCCTACCACGATCCGATCCGCATCCAGTTCATCCCGGTGGCCTCGAAGGTCCTGAGGGATCACCCGATGCTCACCCTGGACTCGCTCCACGAGCAGGACGATGCACCGGTGCCGGGTCTGACCCACCGTTATGCGGACAAGGCACTGTTCTTGCCCCTGGACATCTGTCCTGTCTATTGCCGCTTCTGCACCCGCTCCTACGCCATCGGCATGGACACCGAAGAAGTCGAAAAGGTCCAGCTGTCCCCGGATCCCAAGCGCTGGGCCAAGGCGTTCAAGTACATCGCCAGCCGCCCCGAGCTGGAAGACATCGTCGTCTCCGGGGGCGACGCCTACCAGCTCTCGGCCCGCAACCTGCGCCTGATCGGTGAAACGATCATCACCATGCCGAACATCCGGCGGATGCGCTTTGCCACCAAGGGCCCGGCCGTCATGCCGATGAAAATCCTCACCGACACCGAGTGGGTCAACAGCCTGATCTACGTCGTTGAACTCGGCCGCAAGCTGGGCAAGGACGTCGTCCTGCACACCCACTTCAACCACCCGGACGAGATCACCTGGGTCACCGAGCAGGCGATGCTCAAGCTCTTCCAGGCGGGCGTCTTCGTCCGCAACCAGAGTGTGCTGCAGCGCGGGGTCAACGATACGAAGGAAACGATGCAGCTGCTGATGAAGCGGCTCGGCCACGTGAACGTCCACCCCTACTACGTGTACATGCACGACATGGTCAAGGGCGTCGAGGACCTGCGCACGACGGTGCAGACGGCGATGAACATCGAACGGCACGTGCGGGGCACGACGGCCGGCTTCAACACGCCAACCTTCGTCTGCGATGCCCCGGGCGGCGGCGGCAAGCGGGACATCCACTCTGCCGACTACTACGATCGGGTGACCGGGATCGCCGTCTACACGGCGCCTGGTGTCAAGCCGGGACAGTCCTTCATGTACTTCGATCCGATCGACACGCTGAGCCCGGACGTCCAGGCCCGTTGGCAGGATCCCGTGCAGCGGCAGGCAATGATCGATGAGGCCGAGATCAAGTCGGCGGCGGCGCTGCTCGCCCAGCTCTAGGCCACGCACTGGTCCGGGCGGTCCCATGCGGGTCCGCCCGGTTTCGTTGACAGGGTTAGCGGGCGAAATTGGCGCTAAACTGACGTCAGTCAGCCCGACAGCCTCAAGAGGACCCACCTGAATGACCGCGACGATCCCGTTTTGGAAGATGCACGGCACCGGCAACGATTTCGTCGTCTTTGACGGGGCGGCCCTGCCGGCCGGGACTGTGCTGGCCGATCTGGGCAAACGGTTGTGCGACCGCCACTTCGGCATCGGTGCCGACGGCCTGCTGATCCGGTGGCCATCCGAGCGGGGGCATGCCTGGATGCAGATCATCAACTCCGACGGGTCGGAAGCCGGGATGTGCGGCAACGGCATCCGCTGCATGGCGATGTACCTCAATGCCAACGGCACGACGGAAGACGCCCTGCAGATCGAGACCCTGGGCGGGATGATCCGGCCGACGGTCGTGGACGCCGAGCAGGTCCGCGTGGCCATGGGCCAGCCCCGGTTGCAGGCCGCCGAGATCCCCATCGTCGGGTTCGGCGACGGCCGGGTCGTCGATGCCCCGATCAGCGCCAACGGGCACGATTACCGCTTTACCACCGTATCGATGGGCAATCCCCACGTCGTCATCTTCGTCAACGACCTGGCCGGCGTCCCGGTTCCCGAAGACGGGGCGGCACTGGAAATGTCGGCCAGCTTTCCGGACCGGGCGAACATCGAGTTCGTCGAGGTGATCAGCCGTCAGTCCGTGCGGATGCGGGGCTGGGAGCGTGGCGCCGGCCTGACGATGGCCTGCGGCACGGGCGCCTGTGCCGTCGTCGTCGCCGGCGTGCTCACCGGCCGGCTCGACCGCGACGTGGCTGTGACGCTGCCCGGTGGCGTCCTGCAGATCTGCTGGCCGGCGGACGACGCCGAAGTGATCATGACGGGACCGGCGGCCATGGTCTTTGAGGGACAGTTTTCCGTCTGAACGGCCTGCCGGATAGCCGGCGTGCCCTTCGGCGACGTCGATCCACCCAGCGCGGTGGCGATGGTCAGAACTGAACGTTTTTCTGCCGGGCCGCCATCGAGCGTTTGGTTTCGGCGTTCATCTGCTCCGGCGTGATCGCCCACATCAGGCTCGGGCTGCCGACGGGCAGCGCGTCCTTGTGCGTATCCCACACGTGCCACGTCTTGCCGTGGGTCGAGCGGATCTTGGCCATGAGGGCCTTGTGCGCCGGGTCGGGGATCCCGGGTGCGATCAACATGGCGGTATCGACCTCCCCGTCGTGGGGGTGCCAGGAGTCCTTTTCAGTGGCTGGCAGCTTGCGGTAGACCGGGTCCGAGACGATGTACTCGATGCCGATCAGGTGTGCGCCCTTGCCGTTGCCGTCGTACACGGCACATTGGATGACGTCCGCGTTGACCTGCTGACAGTAGTGGGCCACACGCATCTGGTGCTGTTGGTCGCCGGGCAGGGCCGCCTGGCTTTTGTAGTTGTGATAGCCGTCGACATACAGCTGGAGTTGGGCGACGGGCGTCAGGTCCTGCGACGGCTGCATACCGGTACCCTGCCTCTGGATATGGGCCGATGCCACGGTATCGCTCGGCAGCGCAGTGCTTTGGTTGGTTGAGGCGCCACCCTCGTCTCGCGCCTGAGCGCACCCCATCAGGAGCAGGCCGACCAGGCTCCATGTCCATTGCGTCATGTTGATACCCTCCATCGTTGCATCGCGGTTGCTGGTGAAGCTGGGCCGTCAAAAAAGAACCGGAGTCCCCGACTCCGCTCCTTTTGCCCTTTGTCCTGGTTACGGGGCGGGAGCGGTGACGGTATTGCCGTTCAGTGTCACCGTACCGGTCCGAGCTAACGCCCGACCGTTCAGAGTGGCCCCCGTATTCAGTGTGATGGAGGCCTGAGCCAGGACGTTCCCGATGAAGTCGGAACCCGTGCCCAGCGTCGCCGAAGTGCCAACCGACCAGAAGATATTGGCAGCCTTGGCGCCACCCGCCAGGGCAACATGGCTAGTCACACCAGTATCCAGGGTCGACGCCGTTTGGAGGATGAAGACAGCGTTCGGGTCGCCCAAGGCGTCGAAGGTAAGGGTACTGTTATTCGCCGTCTGAAAGGAAGTGACGTTGACATAATAGCCGGGAGTGAGGGTCAGTCCGCCCAGTGCGGCGCCGAGTGCGATCGGCGCAAGGCGCGCTCGCGAGTCGTTGTACGAGTTGGTCAGATCGTTCTGCGATGTGGTTGCTTGTGCACCGCTTTTCGTCACGCCGGGCGGGGTGGTGGTGACAAGTGGGCCTACTGTGCCAGAGGACGCCCCGATGTCACCGCCGACAGTCGACATCACGCCGAGGGTGGCGATCTGCGCGCTGGCCAACACCAGGTAATTGCCGAGTCCATTGCCCAGGACGACTGGCGCCTGACCGGTCGTGAACTTCCAGACGTAGTTGGCTGCCACGCCAGTGCCAGCCATATCCTGGGCGCCGGTCGTGATCGTGGCCGTGTAGGTCCTGTTGACGGTCAGGGGGACCGGTACGAGCACCGTGCCCGGCGTAAAGGTCGCCGTACTGCCGGCATAGGTCACTTCGCCGGTGATGGGAGTCGACGTCCCGGTACCGGTGGATTGCGTCAGGGTGTACGTCGTGGCCGTTAATGTCGCCGGGTTCATGGGCGTGCTGAACGTCGCCGTGGGTGTCACGGCGAGCAGTTGGCCCGTGGCCAGATTGAGCGGCGTGACGGCCGTGACAATCGGAGCGATGATGACGGCACCGCCGCCGCCGCCACCGCCGCCACCACGAAAGGGGACGGGCACGGCTGAGGTGGTAAAGCTCCAGACGTGGTTGACGGCCAGGCCATTACCCGACACGTCCTTGGCTGCGGTCGTGACCGTCGCCGTGTAGACCGTACTGCTGTTCAGGGGGTTGGTCGGGGCGAAGGTCGCTGTTTTGCCGAGGTAGGTCACAGTGCCGGGAATTGGCGTCGTGCCAGCAGCCAGCGTGAAGGTCGAGGTGTTGATCGTCTCCGGCATCATGGCCCGGGTGAAGGTCACCGTAAGCTGCGATGACGAGGCCACCGCCAGGGCAGCGCTCGCCGGGAAGTTCGCCGCAATGGTGTCGGCTTTGAGGACCTCGATCGGCTCGGGAATGGCCGGGATGTCTTTGGCGACCGAGCTGCCAATACTGCCTGTATTGCCAGTCCCCCCGACAGCCCCGGTGGCGCCGGTTGGTCCCGCCGGGCCTGGCAGCCCCGTCTGACCGGCGCCGTATGTGCCACCGAGCATGACTTGAGGGGTGGTGACGGACGGGGCCAGATTCGGCTGGCAGCCCGTCACGGAGAGCAAGGATAGGACGGCGACGGCGGCGATCCACCGAGGGCGGGATTTGGTGTTGGCGGCTAAGTACATGCGTTCCTAACCCTTTCTCAAGGTCGTGTAAATTCGGCACATGGGGCCGAGAGTGTGTAATCGGGAAGTATTTCGGCGGGGCTTGGAAGGGCCTGATGCTGTGGGCATTGGGCCCGGTCAGGAGGTGCCCCGCTACTGGCCCATGATGACGCTCGTTTGCGTCGGGGCGTTGGAACGATGTTGTGACTGGTGAGTCAGCTAAGACCCTGCCAACGTTCTCCACAAAACCGGACTATGGTGACATATTTGCCTGAAGGTGCGTTGTGGTTGAAAAACGCACACATCCGGGGCGACTCCTCTGGATCAAGTCCGATGACTAAGCTGCCGGCAACAGATTCTGGATTCCCACCTGCCGGCTTGGTTGTCCAGGACAGCGCTGTCCTGAACACGATTAACTTAACAAAAGTTCGTGACAAATACAACGACCTGAACCAACTATTTTTGGAAATATTGCCATGTTGATCGGGCGGTGGCATTAACAGGACAATTAAACATCTTTCAATTCTGAGAATTCGATTAGAATTCGTGGTGAATTTGATTTGAATTTGACGATGCATTTTTTCCGCAAAAAGACCGAAACCATCTGAATATGACTTTTATAGCTCGATAAAAATAGATTAATAATTCAGATTCATAGAAAATGGTCTATGGATTTAAAATGGTCTACCTATGGTTGGATTGGCTTTTGCCTGGCCCGACGCTGCGCACGTATGAACCATTTGGCATTGCCGCTGGATCAGCGGAGATGCCTTGGGCAATTTCGCTTTGCTGCATGAGGAGCTGACAGCGGGTATATGGGCGGTTATGCGCCAGTGGCATATCGTCGTAGGTGGCCATCATGCTCAAAAAGATGCAGAGCAATTGGTTTATGGTCTAAGCCGTCGCTGAAGGGGTGAAGGATGGCGGACCGCGATACAGGGGGAGAGCCGAACAGGGCTTCGTCATCGTGACGATGGCCTTTTCGGCTCTCCGGGATCTCCTTGCAACGACATGTCGGCAAGGCAGCCGTTCTGCCGAGCCTGCGGCAACGAGATTGTCTCCATGCGCAGGCCAAGTTTGCTCGATCGGCCACTGGCACGCATCACGGCGGATCCTGATGTCTCCACCGTGCGGCTCGATCCGACCGTGTGTGACCTTGGGCGGTCCAGTGGTACGGAGGCATCGCCCGGGAGCGGGCCGATGCCCCCGCCGGGCAAGACGCCGGCCGTAGCGCCTCCGCCAAGTTGGTGTCAGTCGAAGTCGGTCCAATGGCTCAGCCAAGGGCCCGGGAAGCACCACGATGACCCGGCGACACACAAAAAGGGGCGGAGGCCTGGGACTCCCGCCCCTGGGGTTGTTTGGCTGGTGGCTTTTGGGGG
>JACMPN010000372.1 GCA_014377495.1 Candidatus Sericytochromatia bacterium | reverse complement strand
GCACACCCGTTCAGGCGGCCTCCGACGGCAGGCGTGGGGGAGGCTCGTGGGCCGGCGGCTGCGGCACGGGGAATGGGCGCGTGGACACGAGCCGTTCGACCCTCTCGACCAGCCCCGACAGCGGTGGGGCCACCAGGTCCACGCCGATCGCCCGGAAGCGTTCGGCGTGCCGGGCGGCCGCCTTGCCACCGACGATCCGCACGATGGCCGGATGCTGGGCCCGACAGGCCGTGAGCACGGCCATCGCCGCCGGCAGATGGTCGTCCAGGCTGATGCCCAGGGCCAGGGTATGCATGGGTTTGATCTCGAGAGCCGACAGGACGAAATCGGCCGGGGCGTCGGCACCGAGATAGAGCACGTCCCAACCGGCCTCCTCGAACAGATTCGTGGCCATGCGGATGCCAATGTCGTGTCCCTCGTCGGCGACCGCACTGCCCAGCAAGTGCCACGGCTTGGTGTCCTTGTTCCATGGCACGATGCTGCTGGCCACCCGCTCCAGCAGTCGAAAAACCGCCTGCTCGTGGGAAAGGCTGAGCCGGTTGGCGAACCAGGCGTCCTCGATCATCGCAAAGACGGGCTCGAACACCTGCTCATACACCCCGATCAACGGCAAATGCAGGGATTCGACCGTTTGAATCAGCCGGCCCTGTTCTCCGGTCACGGCCAGATGCAACACCCGCTCCCGCACCGCCACCCAATCCATGTTGCTACCCCCCCATGCCCGGCGCCCGGCCCGGCAGCGAGCGACTGGTTGCGACGCTGCATGCCGTGACGCACTTGCCGCCCCGGAACCTAACACCTCGGGGGGTCACAAGGCGGATCCGTCTGCCGACAACGATCAAGGGCTTGCCCTACCCGGGAACCCGGCCCGGCGGGCGCAGCGCAACCACCGAATATGTCTATCAGCCAGTCCCCAGGCTTGTTTGGACCCTGCCTCGCCGGTGTTAGGATGGCGGTGGCCTGAAAAAAGAGAGTCCTGAGGAAGTTCACATGATCGTCTATTTATCACTCGCCCTTGTCATCGGGATCCTGCTGCTTTCCGCCATCGCCTTTTGGATCTTCGCCGCCTGGGCCGAACACCGCCGGCTCCTGGACGGCGAATACCTCCTGGACACCTCAGACGGCGTGCCCCGTGAGATGGGCCCCGAGGAACAGGGCACCGAGGCCGTCATCCAGGCCCGGTTCGCCCACGGCGAGATCGACCGGGAAACGTGTCAGCATCAGGTGCAGGACCTCCATCATCCGCCAGCCGCCTAGGCGCACCGGCCGCCAACCCAGCCTGTGGGGCCACCGCCCCACGAGGCGCCACCCTTCCGGAGCCTCGCACCCGGACGCCCGGTCGTTTAACATACGAGCGCAAAGCAACGCCATAAAGTGATCGTATGTAAGCGTTGGCTGACACAGCCGAGGTCTCACCCATGGATCTGAATCACGCTGTCCCCCGTAGCCCGGAAGACGCCCTGGATGGCTATACCTGGCTGCCCCGCCTGATCGACAAGGCCCGGGCCAAGCTGGCCGGCACCCTAGGGGACTACCATTACGGCGACCCTGCCCCCATGGATGCCTACTTTTTCGAGGCCACGGAGATCGGGCCGGACGCCCTGCTCGCCACAGTGGCGGCCAACCCGACGGATGCAGCCGTCGTCGCCTGGGTCCGGCAGCAGGCCCCGTTGTCCCCGGCGGCACAGGACGCCTATCGCGACGGCTGGCGGGGACATCAGGCGACGACGCCGGACAAGATCGCCGTTTTTGAGGGGCGGCGGGAGGCCGTGGCGCCGGGACGCCCCGACATCGTCACGTGGGGGCACCTGCTCATGGTCGAGGAGGGCCACGGGTAACAACGAAAAAAGGCGCTTGGTGCGTTTCAGCGGTCTGGCCGTGCGCCAGCAGTCCAACCCCAGGGTCAGATGGCGCATGGCCAGACCGCTGAAACGCCATCATCCAGCACCAATCCCCAGGTGAACACCTCACAACAGACGTCCGTCAGCGTGAGGCGATCGCCATCCTGGGGCCATGACTAAGCATAGCGCCGCATCGGGGCGAAACTGCAGAGCTGCCGCAGGGCTTTCCACTTGACCTTGAGCAGGCGCTTCAGTCCCTGGCGTGAGGTTAACTGGCTCAGAAACAGGCCCCGCATCGGGGCGTTCAGGAGCCAGCGGACGTGGCGGGGATACCACCAGACATTCACGGCGATGTTCAGGCCCTCGCTCGCCACGTGGTGCCACCAGCCCAACGGGATGAACAACGCCTCGCCCGCCTCCAGGACGACTTCTGAGTAAGTCGCCAGATGCAGGCCCGGGTGCTTGGCAAAGTCCGGCCGGCGCAGGTCCGTGGCGCTGCCCAGCGGATCGGGATCATAGATGGGATACACGTGGTGCGTCTGATCCGGCGGGATGAGGACCAGCTTTTTGCGCCCGCAAAGCATGGCCAGGACGTTCTCCATGGGATCGAAATGCAGGTAGCTGACATTGCCGCCCGAACCGATCCAGAGGTTTGCGGCACTGATGGCCAGCGGCACCTGGGGCACAACGACCTCGGCCAGCAGGGCGCGGATGGCAGGCTCGTCACCCATCAGACTGCCGCCCTGGGCCAGATAGACGTCACCCGCCTGGGCCGGGCGACCGACCTGGGACACGAGCCGGTCCGCCAGCTCGGCAAACAGCATCGGCGTCTCCTGGCTGTAATCGAGCGAGGTCACACCTCCGGGACCGAGCACGGCGGCCCGGACGGGCCGTCGGGCGAGCCGGGCCCGCGGGGTCCCGGGGCTCCAGGGGCCCG